>CASFWS010000043.1 GCA_949298295.1 uncultured Bacillota bacterium
CATGGAAGCAACCTACAAATTCGATCCCGCCCTCATCAAGCGGGCGGCGGAAGGCAAGGGCTTCGTCGCCGCCCTCGACCAGTCGGGCGGCTCGACCCCCAAGGCCCTCGCCGCCTACGGAATCGGCGAAAGCGCCTATACCGTTAAAGGCGTCCGCGACGCTAGGAAGATGTTCGACCTCGTCCACGCGATGCGGACCCGGGTCATGACTTCGCCTTCCTTTGCTCCCGAGAAGATCCTCGGGGCCATTCTCTTCGAGGAGACGATGGAACGGGAAGTCAAAGGGAAAGAGACGGCCGCCTACCTTTCCGCGAAGGGCATCCTCCCCTTCCTGAAAATCGACAAAGGCCTTCTTCCGCCCGAGCACGGCGTCCGCCTCATGAAGGATATCCCCGACCTCGACGAGCTCCTCGACCGAGCGGTCGAAAAGGGGATTTTCGGGACCAAGATGCGCTCGGTCATCGATCGCTTCGACGAGGAAGGGATCGTCAAGGCCGTCGACCAGCAGTTCGAGCTCGCCGAAAGGATCCTCGCCCACGGCCTCGTCCCGATCATCGAGCCGGAAACGACCATATCGAGCCCCGACCGGGCTGCCTCCGAGCATCTGCTCCACCATCTTATCTTCGAGCGCGTCCTCCGCCTTCCGGAAAGCGCCCGCATCATGCTGAAGATCTCAATCCCCGTCGATTCGACCCTCTACGAAGATCTTCTCGACGAGCCGCGGATCGTCCGGATCGTTGCCCTCTCGGGCGGCTATTCGCGCGAGGAAGCCTGCCGCCGCCTCCGGAAGTGCCCGGGAATGATTGCTTCCTTCTCCCGTGCCCTTCTCGATGGCCTCAAGGCAAGCCAGGACGACGAGGCATTCGAAAAGGCCCTTTCCTCGAGCATCGACCTCATTTATGATGCGTCAACGAACAAGGAGGGATGCTGAGATGGCCGAGCGTTATACCCTGGCTTTGATTGCCCACGACCACAAAAAGGACGAAATGGCCCGTTGGGCCAACGAGCATCTGACCATCCTCTCCGGTTTCCGCCTCGTCGGCACCGGCCATACGGCGGCGGTAGTGGAGGAGGCGACCGGCCTCAAGGTCGAGGCCTATCTATCCGGCCCCCTTGGCGGGGACCAGGAAATCGGGGCCGAGGTGGCCAAGGGCGGAATCGACGCCGTCATCTTCTTCGTCGATCCCCTCGAGGCCCAGCCCCACGACCCCGACGTCAAGGCCCTCATCCGCATCTGCGGCGTCTATGACGTCCCGCTGGCGACGACCCCCTCGACGGCTTCCCTCGTCATCACGAGCCCCCGCCTCGGGGAGTATCTCGGAAGGATGAAATAGCGAGGTCGAAAGCCCTCTCGATGCCCGGGCATGGCCTCTCACCCTTCTCGTTAGAGAAGCGATCGGGGCTCCGATATCAAACAAGGGCTTCGTTTAGGGGTTTAAAGCGTGTCGATAAATCGGTAAAATTCAAGCGCCTATGATCAGCAAGACAACCAGAATCGCCATCGATCCGGTCCATTACGAGGAAAACCCGGTCGAAACGGTGCCCGCCCCGGAATTCATGTTCGTTCCGGGCGAGAACACCCGTTGCCGTGCCTACGAACTTTCGATCAAGGAAGGGGAACACGTTTACCTCTACCAGAAAATCGGGGTGCGCAACGGCGGCTACTTCAAGCAGAACATGTTCGCCCCGTGCTCGGGTACCTACCTCGGGCTCGAGAAGCACACCTACCGGAACGGGAAGAGCATCGACTTCCTGAAATTCCAAAACGACTTCAAGGACGAGCGCGAGCCCTCCTACCGCGAGCGGAGCGACGAGGAGATGCTTGCCCTGAGCCCCGAGGAAATCATCGCCATCAGCGAAGAGTATTCCCTCGTCGGCCTCGGTGGCTCCTCCTTCCCGACGCACGTCAAGCTCAAGGGCGACGACCACGTCACCCATCTCGTGGTCAACGGCATCGAGTGCGAGCCGACCCTCCCGGTCGATAAGCTCCTCATGGAAAACGACCCCGAAGGGATCATCAAGGGGCTTCGCCTCTTGAAGAAGTGCCTCGGCTCCGAGCACATCTACCTCTGCATCAAGAAGAAATACGCTGGCCTCATCGCCAAGTACCAGGAGCTCCTCCGAGGCGAGGAGGGAATGGAAGTCCGGCCCTGCCGGGACTATTACCCCCAAGGCTGGGAAATCGCCCTCGTCAAAGACGTCACCGGCATCAAGGTTCCTTCCGGGGCTCTTCCCCGGAAGCAAGGGGTCCTCGACATCAACGTGGCGACCGTCGTCTCCCTTTACCAGGCGGCGAAATATTCCCGGCCGGTGGCCGAGCGCTACCTCGCCGTCCTTGGCGACGGCATCGAGAATCCGGCCAATTACCGGGTCCGGGTCGGAACCCCCATCAAGCCCCTCATCGAGAAATGCATCTACAAGGACGACGGGGAAGAAAAGACCCTCATCCTCGGCGGGCCGATGATGGGCGGGACGGTCGCTAATGATGACCTCATCTCGACCCCGTGCCTTTCTTCGGTGCTCGTCTACGAGCAAGGGAAGGCCGAGCGCGAGCATCCTTGCATCCATTGCGCTTCTTGCGTCTATTCCTGCCCGACGGGCCTTGTTCCGGTCGAGATCATGAATGCCTACAAGGCCATGGACAAGGAAAAGGTCAAGGCCCTCCATCCCGAACGCTGCGTCGAATGCGGCCTCTGCTCCTACTCCTGCACCTCCCACATCCGCGTGACCGATTACGTCAGAAAGGCAAAACGGGTCGCAAAACTCCCTTAAGGTTATGGAATTCGCATTAGAAACATCGCCCCATATCAAGCGGCGCGACTCCCTCTGGTCGATGCTCTCCGACGTCATCATCGCCCTCCTCCCGGCGACGGTGATGGCCTTCGTCGCCTTCCCGCTCGACAGCCTCAAGACCTTCCTCATCGCCATCCCGGCGATGGTGGTTTGCGAATGGCTATTCGTCTTCTTCACGAACGTCCCGCGCGGGGACGACGGGCGAATTCTCCCCTTCCGCGAGTGGGTCAAGTACGCTTGGGGCAAAGGAAGCGTCAACAATATCCTTGCCCCGATCGTCTCGGGGATGATCTTTGCCCTCACCCTCCCGGCCTCGGCAAGCTGGTACCACGTTCTCGTGGGCGCCATCTTCGGCATCGTCATCGGTAAACTTGTCTTCGGCGGGACCGGCAACAACATCTTCAACCCGGCCCTCGTCGGGATGCTCTTCTCCAAGCTCTGCTTCGGCGCCCAGTGGAACCTCAATCAGAACAGCTGGATGGTCGAAGACGTCGTGGCCGGAGGAACGCCCCTAGGCAACATCAGCGGCGGGAACTTCGGCGCCCTTGGCGATTACGGGATCCTCGATCTCTTCATGGGTTGGGTGCCCGGCACCCTCGGCGAGGTGAGCAAGCTCGCCATCCTCGTTGGGCTCGCCTACCTTCTCATCCGGCGGGCGGCCGATTGGCGGGTCGTCGTCGGTTACCTCGGGACCTTCGTCCTCCTTATGGGGTCGGCCGGCATCTACATCACCCTCCAGTACGGAGGGGCCTTCTCCTGGCTCGAGTTCATGGGCTATCAGTTCTTCTCGGGCGGCCTCCTCTTCGGGGCGACCTTCATGATCACCGACCCGGTCACCGGGCCGATTACCTCCCCGAGCCGGTGGATCTACGCCTGCTTCGGCGGGGCCCTCGTCGTCATCATCCGCCTTCTCGGGGCCCTTCCCGAAGGCGTCGGCTTCTCGATCCTCCTTGCCAATGCCATCGCCCCGGCCCTCGATTACCACAAGTGGCTCTCGAAGGGCTGGAAGCTCTGGCACTTCATCGCCCTCGCCCTCATCCTCGTCCTTAGCCTCCTCGTCGTCATGCTCGCACTAGCGTATGGAGATATCCTGCAATGAAAGAAAATGTCAAAAAAGGCCTTATCACGACCTTGACCCTCGGGGCCATCGTCCTCGGGGCGGGCGCCATTATCGGCGTCACCAGCGCCATCACTTCGCCCTTCGTTTACGCCCATAGCCTCGCGGCTCGGCTCGAAGCGGTCAATGGCGTCTTCCCGAATGCCGAGGACGTGAGCGAGCCCGAGGAAATCAACTCCAACGGCCTCGTCGAGCGTTACGAAGTAAGCGCCGGCGGCGAGCTCATCGGCTGGGCCTATTCGGGCAACCGGAATTCGGTTTCCGATATCGTCGACGTGATGGTCGGAATCAATACCGACTTTACCCTCGAGCGGGTGGAAATCACCTCTTCTTCCACCAATTCCACCTACATGGACGCCGCCCGGGATTGGCTAACCGGGGTCAATGACGGCACGACTTCCTATGACGACATCCCGGTCGGGGCCGGGGGAACGAAGACCAAGGAAACGATTTCGGCCATCGTCCAAGCGGCCATCGACCATGCCAAGGCCAATGCCGGCGGAGGCGAGGTTTCCGCGGAACTTCGGCTCGTCCGCAACGTCTTCCCGGATGCTACCGAGTCCGATAAGGGCACGACTGTTGAACTATCCGGCGGTACGCATCAGGCCAATTATTGGGAATTGACGAAGCGTTACGAAGTCGGGCAGGGCGGAGCAACGGTCGGTTATGCCTACGAAGGGTCCATCGATCCGATGAGCCAGCAGGGATCGTTCGTCGTCGGCATCAAAGCAGACGGGACGTTCTCTCGGATTCACACCGTCACCATTTCGCTTGATGACCACGATGGCCTCTACAATCCAAGCTGGATTCCCGAAACCTACCTTCCGGAAATCAACAGCGGGACCCGGGATCCCGATGATTGCATCGGTGGTCAAGCGACCATTACGGCAGAGGTAATCAATGCGATGATCGAAGCGGCCGAGGCCGACGTTCTCTCGCTCGGCGGTTCGTCCGGCGAGGCGGCTTGAATAAGCAGGGGTATCCATTATGGACAACGCCATTGCCAAACCTAGCAAAAAGGACGTCTTCTTGGCGCCTCTTCTCAAAGCGAACCCCCTTTTCGTCCTCGTCCTCGGCACCTGCCCGGCCCTCGCGGTCACCACGACTCTCGAGCAGGCCATCGGGATGGGCATCCTCTTCACGGTTGTCCTTGCCCTTAGCAACGTCATCATCTCGGCTCTTCGGAAGTTCATTCCCGAGTACGTGCGGATCCCGAGCTACATCGTCATCATCGCGACCTTCGTCACGGTGGTGAAGCTCTTGGCCGAGGCTTTCCTCCCGGAACTCTACAGTTCCCTCGGCGTCTTCCTCTCCCTTATCACGGTCAACTGCATCGTTCTCGGCCGGGCCGAAGCCTTTGCTCAGGATAATCCCGTTCTTCCTTCCCTCCTCGATGGGCTCGGGAACGGGCTCGGGTATACGATTGCCATTTGCATCATTGCCCTCTTCCGGGAAATCCTCGGGGCCGGCACCCTTTCCTTCGGGAAGACCTTCACCTTCATCCCCGAGGTCACGATTCCCTTGCTCAAAGGGGAGGGCTGGGACTATTCCTTGCCGCTTCTCCAGCAGCCGACCGGGGCCTTCTTGGTCCTCGGCATCGTGATCGGCATCATCGCTGTCATCGTCAATTTCCGCTCCAAGCAAGCCAAGATCAAGAAAGAGGAGGTCGAGGAATAACATGAACGTCTTCGTTGCCTTTGTTCTGGCCATCCTCAACGCGATGCTCATGGACAACGTCGTGCTCTCGCGTTTCTATGGCATCTGCTCCTTCGTCGGGGTCGGCAACCGCGTCAAGAGCGCCACTTCGATGGGGCTTGCGGTCACCTTCGTCATTGTCCTGGCGACCATTGTCTGCTGGCCGATTTATACCTACCTTCTCGTCCCGGCCGGCATCGCCTACTTCGATACCGTCGTCTACATTCTCGTCATCGCTTCCCTTGTTCAGGCGGTGGCCCTCTTCATCCGGCGTTTCTTCCCGGGCCTCTATCGGAGCCTTGGGATCTACCTCCCCCTCATCACCACCAACTGCGCCGTCCTCGGGGTCGTCCAAAGCAACACCGATACCGGCCTCGACTTCCTCTCGAGCCTTGCCGGCGGGGTCGGCACCTCGCTAGGCTTCTTCCTCGTCATCTTCCTCTTCGCCTGCATCCGGGAGAAGTTCGAGGGGACGAACATGCCCAAGGCGATGAAGGGCGTTCCTATCGCCCTTGTCACGGCTGCCCTTCTGGCCCTCGGTTTCTACGGGCTTCAGGGCATCATCTGATGTTTCTTCTCTCCCAAGGCCTGGCCCTCGGTCTCTCGATCGGCCTCATGGTCCTGCTGGCTGCCGCCTTCTTCCTGACGTGGTATCTTCTCGCCAGGAAGGAGAAAGGCAAGCAACTCACCAACATCTGCTCCGGCTGCCCCCATCCTTGCAACCGGAAGAAGGAGGATAAGCAATGATCAAGTTCCTCGTCGACTTCTCGACGGCCAATTGGATGGGCATCCTCTGGTGTGCCCTCATCGGGGTCGGGCTTGGCCTCATCCTCGGCCTCATCCTCTTCCTTTGCGGCCACTTCCTCGAAGTGAAGGAAGATGAGCGCGTCGCGGCGGTGGAGAAGATGCTCCCCGGCTACAACTGCGGAAGCTGCGGCCATGCCGGCTGCCACGAGATGGCCGAAGCCATCGTGAAAGGCGAGGCCAAAAAACTCTCGGTTTGCCGCCCGGGCAAGAAGGACAAGAACTACGATCCGATTATCGCCTATCTGAGCGAGCATCCGGACAAGGACGGGAACTATCAAATACCCGAAATATGAAGAAAACCAGCCTCCTATTCACATTATCCCTTGGGGCCGTGCTCGGCCTCTTTTCTTGCGGGGGAACGGCCAACGGCTCTTCCTCTTCCGGCCCCAGCCTAAGCCAGCCCTGGCCCGGCGAAATGGGCGGGAATATCGACCCCGAACAATCGACGACCTTTGCTTTTGATACCCTTCTTTACATCACCACCTATCACGGGGAGACGGCGGTCCACGACGAAATCATCGATACCCTTCAGAAGCTCGATTCCCTTTTCGATCCCTACGATGCCCCGCTTCCCGGCGTGACGAGCGTATATAGCCTCAATAACGCCGAAGGGGAGGCCTTGGTGGTTGACCCGCTCCTATATGAGGCCCTTGAAGACGCCTTGGAGGCCGAAGAGGCGACCGGGGGTCTTTTCAATCCCCTCATCGGCAAGGTGACTGCCCTTTACAAGGAAGCTTTCTATGGCGAGGGGCACGAGCCTTATCTTCCCGATATGGACGAAGTGCAGTCCTATATTGAAGAAGCCAGCCAGTCCTCGCTTGTTTTGGGCGAAAACTATACCGTTCAGATTCAAGGCGGCGCCTTTATCGATCTCGGCGGAATTGCCAAGGGATTCGCCTTGGACAAGACGATTGAGATCCTTAAATCCCATGGTGTATGCGACTTCCTCATCCAGCTTTCGGGTTCGTCCCTCGGACTCGGGAACAACCCCGAGCGCATGGACGAGGGCGGCGCCTTCAGAGTCCGAATCAATACCTATGTGGGAGATAACGACCACATCCTCTCGGCGCGGTTCAACGGCCTTTCTACCTCAGCTACCTATGAGCAGCAGGTGATGTTCGGCCCCGATCGGCATAGCCACATCATCAATCCCCATACCGGTTCGGCCGTTTGCCCCAACGACATCGGGGTCGTCATCGGAGACATCGAAAGCAATGCGATGCTCGACGCTTTCTCGACGGCCGTCTGCCTTACCCCGGGGGAAGAGCTGGCCGCACTCGACGCATCGCTCCATGAAAAAGGATACGATGTAGGTCTTTTCGCAATGAAGGACGGCGAGGATGTATATTTGAGCGATGGCTTTG
>CASFWS010000044.1 GCA_949298295.1 uncultured Bacillota bacterium
CCATCGATGACCCGGTGAACGTCGAGAAGAAAATCTCGGTCCTGATGGGGAAGGATTCCTCCATCCGCTGGGACTGGATCAAGGAAAACGTCACCTTCAACGACGAGGACGCCTTCCTTGAGGAAGTGAAAGGAGAAGCCCGATGAGCCGTAAGAAAAATGCCTCTCCCGAGGTCAAGGAAAACATCGAGCCCTCGCCCCTTGACGACCTCATGGGCGAACGCTTTGGCATTTACGCCAAGGACGTCATCCAAGACCGGGCGATTCCCGATGTCCGCGACGGCCTTAAGCCCGTCCAGCGCCGGATTCTTTTCGACATGTTCAAGACCGGGAACACCATCGATAAGCCGACGAAGAAGTGCGCCCATATCGTCGGGGACGTCATGGGCAAGTACCACCCCCATGGCGACTCCTCGATCTACGAGGCCATGGTACACATGTCCCAGCCTTGGGCCATGCGGATGCCGCTTGTCGATTTCCAAGGGAACAACGGTTCGATCGACGGGGACCCGGCCGCCGCCTACCGTTACACCGAGGCCCGCCTTTCGGCCATCGCCGGGGAGATGCTCCGGGACATCGACGAGGATACCGTCGACATGGAGCTTACCTTCGACGATACCCTCCTCGAGCCGACCGTCCTCCCTTCCCGCTTCCCGAACCTTCTCGTGAACGGGTCGGAAGGGATTGCCGTCGGCATCGCGACGAACATTCCGCCCCATAACCTTGGGGAAGTCGTCGATGCCGTCGTTTACCGGATCGACCACCCCGAATGCACCATCGACGAGGTCATGGGCATCCTTTCGGCCCCCGATTTCCCGACCGGGGGCGAAATCGTGAGGAACGATTCCCTCCTCGACATCTACCGGACCGGCCGCGGCAAGTGCCTCATCAAGAGCCGCTACGAAATCGTCGAGCGTTCCGACGGCGGGAGCCAGATCCTCGTCCATGAGATTCCTTATCAAGTCAACAAGGCCCAGCTCGTCCGTTCGATCGATAAGCTCCGGATCGACCGGGCCCTCCCTTCGGTCGAGGAAGTCCGGGACGAGTCCGACAAGGAAGGGCTCCGCATCGTCATCGACGTGAAGCCCGGTACCAACCCCAGGACGGTCATGAGCTACCTCATGTCGAAGACGCAGCTTTCGAGCAGCTACAGCGCCCACCTCGTCGCCATCGTCGACGGGCGGCCGACGACCTTGAACCTCCTTTCCTACCTCGACGCCTACATCCAGCATCAGCTCGAGGTCATCGTCCGCCGGACGCGGAGCCTTTTGGCCAAGCGGAACGCCCGCCTCAACATCGTCGATGGGCTCATCAGGGCGGTGGATATCCTCGATCAGGTCGTCGCGACCATCAAGCGCTCCCTCGACAAGGCCGACGCCAAGAAGAACATCATGGCCGAGTTCGGCTTCAACGAGGCCCAGAGCGAAGCCATCGTCATGATGCCGCTATATAAGCTGGCCCGGACCGATAGCGACCTCCTTATCCAAGAGAAGGCCGACCTCGAGAAGGAAATCGGCGGGCTAAGCGCCCTTTTGGCCTCCCAAGCCAAGCGCGAAACCATCATCAAGAACGACCTTCGCTCCCTCGCGAAGAAGTACCCTTCGCCCCGGCGGTGCTCCTTCGGGGAGGAAGCCCCGGCCTTCGGCAAGGACGACAAGGAAGCCCTCATCCCCGACGAGACGGTCCACCTTGCCGTCACCCGCGACGGCTACCTCAAGCGCTCGAGCGAGCGTTCCTTCAAGTCGAGCCACGGCCTCGAAGGGGCCAAGCCCGGCATCAAGGAAGGGGACTCCTTCATCGCCATCGGCACCTGCTCGGTCCGCGATTACCTCCTCATCTTCACGAGCCAGGGCAATTACGTCTACCTCCCGGTCTACGAGACGAAGGAGAACCGCTGGAACCAGGAGGGCTTCCACGTCTCGACGATGGTCCCGACCGGGGCCGGCGAGAAACTCGTCGCCGTCTTTGCCATCGAGAAAAACTCCTTCCGCGACGACCTTTTTGCCATCCTTCTCACCAAGAAGGGAACGATCAAGCGGGTGGCCCTATCCTCTTTCCCGGCCGTCCGAAGGAGCAAGCCGATCACGGCCATCAAGCTCATCAACGGGGACGAGGTGGCCGACGTCGCGATTTCAAGCGGGAACTCCTCCCTCGTCGTCGCGAGCGCCGACGGCCAGGCCGTCCGCTATAACGAAAACGGCATCTACGTCACCAATCCCCGGACCGGGGGAATGAAAGCCGGGAGCTTCCGGGGAAGCGACCTCGTCGCCGTCCTCGCCCTCGACCCCGAGGAGAAGCCAAGCAAGGCCCTCCTTCTCACCGACCGGGGGCATCTTCGGGTCATCGACCTCCTTTCGCTTAGCGAAGGCGAGCGCCTCAGCAAGACCGAGTTCCTCTATCCTTCCTTCAAAAGCGACCCGAACGCCCTCGTCTACCTCCGGAAATCCGGAAGGAAGGAACCGCCTTACCCCCTCGAGTGCCTCCTCAACGACGCCCAGCGGGTCGACGTGCCGGTCAATTCCCTCTCCCTTACCCCGAAGGACCTCCACGCCAAGCGGAGCGACTTCTTCAAGGCCCGCGAGCGCATCGTGGCGGTGGACGTCGAGGACTTGACGCGGATTACCCCCGAGAAGAAGAGCTACCTCCCGCCCAAGTCGGGCGGGGCCGCCTCCAATCCGGCCAATCCCCCGGCCGGGGAATTCGACATCGGGGGCTTCGAGCAGATTTCCCTCCTCGACGTGGGGGACGGAGACTAGCGATGGCCCTTCCCCGCCCGACTTACCTCGCGAGGAGCCTTTACACAATTCCTCTTTCCTTCTATAAGGAAGAGGGAATCTCCGTCTTGCTCCTCGACCTCGATAACACCCTAGCTTCCCACCGGGAAAAAGAACCCGACGAGCGGGCCCTCGCCTACGTCGGGAAGCTTAGGGAAGCCGGCCTTGCCGTCTATCTCGTGAGCAACAACTCGCGGAAGCGGGTCGGCGCCTACGCCCGGCCCCTCGGGGTCGACTACCTCTACCTCGCGATGAAGCCCTTCGCCTTCCGTTTCAACTCCTTCCTTCGTAAGAAAGGGGTTAGGAAGGAAGAGGCTCTCCTCGTCGGGGACCAACTCTATACCGACGTCCGGGCCGCCAACCGGCTCGGGATCCGCTCGTGCCTCACCTCGCCCCTCGTCGAAGACGACCCGATCTGGACCAAATACAACCGCTACCGGGAGAAAAAGGGCCGCGCCGCCCTCGCTTCCCGCGGCGGAGCAATACCCATCAAGGAGGAATGAAGGATGGAAATGAAAGTCGTGCGGCGGTGCTTCCTTTGCGGAGCCCCGCTCCAAAGCGAAGACCCGGCCAAAGGGGGCTATATCGACCCCGGCGTCTACGCCAAGCGGACGGCCGAGGACGTCGTCTATTGCAACGCCTGCTACGAGAAGCGGCATTTCAACCCGGCCCCGGCCGCCGTCTCGAAGGCCTCGGAAGGCTTCCTTACGATGCTTAAAGACGCCCGGGCAAGCGACTCGCTCATCGTCTACGTCATCGATCTCTTTTCCTTCGAATGCTCCTTCGTTCCCGAGGTGACGCGCCTCATCCGGGGGCTTCCGATCCTCGTCGTCGCCAATAAGCGCGACCTCCTTCCGAAGGAAGCCGACGAGGCGGCCATCCGCTCCTACGTCGCTTCCGTCTTCGAGAAGGAAGGGCTTGCCGTGAAGGAAGAGGACGTCGTCCTTTCCTCCCTTTCGACCTTCAGCGACATCGGGGACGCCATGGGGCTCCTCGAGCTGAAGCGCCGGCGCCACGACGCCTACCTCGTCGGGGCCAAGATGAGCGGGAAGTCCCTCTTCGTCTCCTCGTTCCTCCGCCTTTTCCAGAACCCGAGCAAGCAAGCCATCTCGGTGAGCGACTACCCGGGGACCGACGTCCGGGTCATGGCCATTCCCCTCGATTCCTCCTCGTGCCTATACGACACCCCGGGGACCGACCTTTCCAATAGCTACCTCTCCCTCCTTGAGCCGAGCGTCCTCGCCGAGGTCGTCCCGACGAAGGCCGTCCGCGAGCGGAAGCTCGAGATCAAGGAAGGGGAAGCTGCCCTTGCCGGCGGGCTCGCCGAGCTTGAGGTCATCGAAGGGAACGCCCAGCTCCTTTGCTACTTCGCCGCCCCCGTGAGCGTCAAGAAGGCCGTCCTCCCGAAGAAGGGGACCTCCGACCCCCTCCGCTTAATGATCCGGGCCGGAGCCACTCCCCGGACCGGCTTCCTCAAGGAGGCCACCGACTTCGACGCCTTCGAAATCGACGCCGCCTCCGGGGAGGAACTCGACATCGCCGTCGCCGGCCTTGGCTGGTGGCACCTCGCCGCCAAGAAGGAAACCCGTCTCCGCCTCTACCTCATGAAGGGCGTCGGGGTCTATCTCAGCAAAGAAAGGAAAATCGCCAATGGACGGAAATAGCCCCTCCCGGCGCGAGCTTCGCGCCAAAGCCCAGTCGCTCCGCCCCTTCCTCCAGATTGGGAAGGAAGGGCTTCAGGAGGCCACCTACGCCTCCGTCGACGCTTATCTAAAGAAGAACGAGCTGGCCAAGCTTTCGGTCCTTCCGAGCGCCCCCCTTACCTCCAAGGAGGCTCTCGATGAGCTCGCCGCGCGATTGAAGGCGACGAAAGTCCAGGCCATCGGGCGGGTCCTCGTCCTCTACCGGGAAAAGGAAAAGAATAAATGAGGGACCCCCTCGTCATCTACGGCGGCAGCTTCGACCCCGTCCACGAAGGGCATCTAAGGATCGCCCGGCGGGCACGCGACTACTTCGAGGCCGACGTCCTCTTCGTCCCGGCCTACGCCCCGC
Organism: uncultured Bacillota bacterium; assembly: GCA_949298295.1. GTDB lineage: Bacteria > Bacillota_I > Bacilli_A > RFN20 > CAG-826 > UBA4951. Next base: position 4,826 of record CASFWS010000044.1, read on the forward strand.
GCTGGAAAAGCCCGGAGGCCACTTACCGCGAGCGCCTTTCGATGCTCCGGCGGGCCCTCAAGGAAGAGGGATCGCCTTCCTTTTCGGTAAGCGAGATCGAAGGAAAAAGGAAAGGGGAGGTCTCCTATACGATCGACACCCTCCGGGAGCTCAAGCGCCTTTATCCCGGCCGCGACCTCATCCTCCTTATCGGAAGCGACGAGGCCAATTCCTTCCCCCGTTGGAAGGACCCGGAGGAAATCTCCCGCCTCGCCTCTCTTTATTACGTCCCCAGGGAGGGAAGGGAAGTCGACGAGACGGTGCTTCGTACCTACGCCATCCGCCGCCTCGACGGGGCCAATCCCGGGGCCGTTTCCTCTTCCTATGTCCGCTCCCTTTCCTGCCTCGAGGTTCCCTATCCCGTCCTCGGATACATCGTCGAGAAGAAGCTTTACTTCATGAAGCGCCTCTCCCTTTACCTCGACCCGCCGCGGCTCGAGCACTCTCTGGCCGTCGCCTCGCTCGCCTACGCGATTGCCGTCCATAGCCGCCTCGAGCGGCCCGACCTCGCCTTCCAGGCCGGCCTCCTCCACGATATCGGCAAGAACGTCGGGGAAGTCGAAAGCCGCGACATCGTCGGCCGGGAATATCCTTCTTACGCCGACTATCCCGGCTACGCCCTCCACCAGTGGGTCGGGGCCTATCTCGCCAAGAAGGACTTCAAGGTCCTTTATCCCGAGGTCATCGAGGCCATCGCTTGCCATTGCACCGGGAAGCCCCACATGACCCCGCTTCAGAAGATCCTCTATAGCGCCGACAAGATCGAGCCGGGGCGGGGCTACGATTCCCGGAAGCTCATCCGGACGTGCCTGACTAACTACTACGTCGGCTTCCTTGCCGTCCTTAAGGCCAATCGGGCCTTCCTAAGGAAGCAAGGGCAGGGGAGCGACAACCCCTTAAGCGAGCAATGCATGGAACTCTATCTCGGAAAGGAGAAAAAATGACCTTCAATAGCGACAAAACCCTCAAGGCCCTCATCGCCTGCCTCGAGGAAAAGAAAGCCGAAGCGGTGGAGGCGATCGACGTCTCGAGCCAAACCCCCTTTGACGATTACTTCCTTCTCGCAACGGCGAGCAATCCCCGTCAGTTGAACGCGCTTGTCGACGCGGTGGAGGAGGCCTTGGAGAAAGAAGGGCTTACCCTCGAGCATCGGGACGGAACCCCGGAGAGCGGATGGATCGCCCTCGAATCCGACGGCATCCTCGTCCATCTCTTCCTCCCGGAAATGCGGGAGAGCATCGGCCTCGATAAACTCCTCGAGGAAAGCAAGCGGCGCGAAGCTTGATAATAGAAGCGTTAGTAGTTCATTGATGGCGGTCGTCCCAAGGGCGGCCGCCTTTCCCTGAAATATGTTACTTCGCATAATAGCCATTATGTTAAATAAAAATTGAAAAGCCCGATAATGGCCCTATGAACTTCATCTGACTAAATTTTGAGAAAGCGCTTTTATTCACTGTCCTGAAGGCTTTTCCACCCTTTTGCTAAACCTACTAAAAAACTACTAGGCTCCTTTTTGCCCACGCTTGGTCCCTCCGTCGTCCTTCCTTCTTCCGCTTTCTCGAACGCTCGAAGAAGACCGCTTCCCTCTTCCCTGGGCCGGGCGTTCCTTCCTTTGCCTTTGCGGGGTTCCCTATTATCGATCCTTTAATTCCCCTCTCCATTCCCCTGCCTCATCCTTTCATGGATTCCTTTCATTGCGTTGCTTTCCTTTTCGTCAACGAAAAAGAGCCGGTGTCAGGCATTGCGGCTATCGTTCCTCTTTATATATAAGGAAAAAGGCTTCGGCCTATAAGGGCCAAAGAAAAGGGCCCCGGCCGGGGCCCTTCCGGAAACGCCTTTCCTATTCGAGGCGGGCGTCTTTTCTCTCGGAAGGTTCCTTCCGCTCCTCGAGGAGATGGGCCCCTTTCCTAATGAGGAAGGAGGCGAAATCAAAGACGAAGCTTACGAGGACGGCAAGGATGGAGTAGGCGATAAGCTTGTCCATCAGGGCGTACTGCTGGGCCTGCACGATAAGGCTTCCGATGCCGCGGTTGACATTCGAGAAATTGGCGAGGACCTCGCTCATGATGGTCACCTTGATCGAAAGCCCGAGGGAGGAGGCAACGGCGGCAAGGACGTAGCCCCCGGCCGCCGGAAGCTCGACCTTGAAAAGGCCGGGAAGGGAATGCGGCCCGGCATCGAGTTCGAGAGCTTCCCGCTCGTCTTGGCTCGGCCCTTGCCGTAAGCCGTTTCGGAACCCTTCGTAGAGGATCGGCTCGGCGACGAGGAAGGACAGGATGGCCGGGATGAGGTTCATCATCGTCGCGTCCCGCGAGAAGACGACGAGGAGGATAAGGGAGACGGCTGCCGTCGGGAAAACCTTCGAAAGCTTGTTCCAAGGGGCCACCGCCGCGTCGAGGAAAGGCCACTCGTGGCCGAGGGAGCCGAGGAGGAAGGCACATAAGAAGGCGCTGAGGAAGCCGCCGAGAGAACGGGCAAGGGTAAAGCCGACGGCCGGGTAGGTCGTCCCGGCCCCGGCCCCGAAAAGAGCCTCGGAAAGGGATAGGAGGACGGCGTAGGGGGAAGGGAGGACGTAGTTCTTCTGGCTCTCGAGGACCGCCGAGGCGATCCACCAGGCGGCAATGAGGAGAAGCGTCCCGAGTAATCCCCCAAGGAATGCCTTTCCCTTCTTGCCCAAACCTCTTTTCGCCTTGGCCATGGCTGCATTATACACGCTATGGAGAAAAGGCAGGTCGACGTAAAAA
>CASFWS010000045.1 GCA_949298295.1 uncultured Bacillota bacterium
CAACTACCTCCGGGGCCGCACCTATAGCAACCTCTCGGGCGGAACCTCTTCCCTCGAGGGGGATAGCGAAGCGGCGGCCGACGTCGAAGCCTACAGCGGCCGTTACGACGTCGTCGACACGGTGCAAGATGGCTATTCGCGCTATCAATACGACGAGCGCGATGCCGCCTTCCTCGCCGGAAGCTACGACCATACGATGGCCGAAATCGACATGGTTCAATACCAGGCGTACCGCCACTCCTTCGAAATCGCCGACGACCTTGTCCGAACCGAGCTTGACATCGTTCCGGTTGAAAACGGCGACGGAACCTTCACCGTGACCGTCGACTCCCTCAAGGAATGGAATCCGAGCGCTTCCGGAAGTGTCTACAACACGATGGATGTCGATACGGTCGGAACATGGCATCTCGAGATGACCTTCACCGAGGCCGGAGCCCTCCTCGAAGGTTCCTATCTTCTCAAGAAGTACACGGCGACCGATTACAACTTCGCGACCCATGAGTTCATCGGCGATCCGGAAACGACGGGGACTCTCATCCGGGAGCTCCGCTATTCCTACACCTATGGCGAAGCCGCGGCCAATCCCCACGACTTCGACTACGCGCCCTACTTCGCTACCTCGATCGATCCCTACATCGAGATGACCGGCGGGGAGCGCAACGTCCTCGAGGCCGGCTGGAATTCCATCAACGACGCGGACACAATCCACGTCAATCCTTCCCCCTCGACGGCCCTCGATAGCTGGCAATACGGCATCATCGGCTCCGACAATCCCGACATCTGCCGGAACGAGGACGGTAACCCGACGACCTACCAAATGTACGGAAACGGCGAAGTGACCCTCTACTTCGGTAACCACACCGACAATGCCGTCACCGGATCGGTCAAGGTGACCATCGACGCATCGACCTTCCATAGCCTGGCCTGGATTCCCTATTATGCCGGCGGCATCTATTCCGATGACAACATCCTCACCGCCACCAACCTCCAGGTGTATGGCAATAGCAGCCATACCGTCACCCTTTCCCCGACGCCGAGCAACGGTACCCTCTTCGGCCTTGACTGGACGATGGACCAAGAGGGCCTTATCGAGCTCGACCTCGATTCGGCGACTGGCCGCTGCACGGTAACGGCCCTTAGAAACGTCACCCAAGCAACGACAGTCAACATAACCTTCGTCTCCCCTTACATCGATAACGTCGACGGCCATTGCGTCCTTCAGGTGACAGTCGTCCCCGGGGCCGACGACGAGGTTTCGGTCGCGACCCTCGCCGGGACCTACCGGGCGGAACTCGGGGAGGGCGAGGACGGCTATAACCCCGACGACCCAACGATCCTCACCCTGACTGCCGAGATCTCGGACGACAATCCCGGCGCTTACGAAGCAATGATCGAGATGTTCGACGAAGGCGCTACCTTCAAGGTCGGCTTCGACTATGCTTACGATAGCGAGAACTTCGAGCTGTCCGTCGTCTCGGGAAGCGCCGAACTCCTAAGCGGTTCCCTAGGCTCCTACGACAACATTTCCATCAGTCTCGACTACGAGGTCGCGACCGGCAAGGTCGGCGTCTACCTGGCGACCGAGGCCTACGACTGGGACACTTATAGCGCGACCATCACTCCTTATCTTGGGGAATACACCAACGACGAGGATTACTCCTACATCTCGGCCTACGTCTATTTCGTGAAGGCCGAATAACGAGCGGAAAATGAGAAAGGCGGGCTTTCCCGGCCCGCCTTTTCTCTTTGTTCGTTCAAAATACCGGGTTTTTGCGGCCGAAAACGGAGTAACGAAGGTTTTCTTCAAGAAGCTATAGGCTTAATCGACGCGGTAGGAAAGGACGTCGTCGATGGCCTTCTCGACCTCGGCAACATTGGCTTCCCCGAAGCCGAAGAAGGAGAAGTTGGTCGACCCGTCGATCGAATTGCCGCTTCCGGCTGAATAGTTGATAGCGAAGTCGACGTAAGAGGTTCCGCCTTCTTCCCGGCCGCTGATCAAGATGGACCGCGGGTAGTAGCCGGCGCTTTGGATCTGGCCCCCGTTCAAGGCGTCGAAGTCGATGGCTAGGGCGCTATCCTCGATGAGGTAAGTGCCCTCGCCGAGAGGATCGGCGAACTCGAGGTAATCCCAAAAGAGGGCTTGCCTAATATAGCCAAGGCCGGAAGAGGAATCGGTCAAATCGCTGGTCGTGATATAGGGATAGGAGAGGACCGGCGAAACCTCGAGTCCGTCCTCAAGGTTGCTCAGCATGAAGAGATAGGTCCCGTCGAGGACGTGGTTCAGATAGGTGATTTCCCCGTCCGCGTCGGCTTGGGGGAGGGAGAGCTCGACGTGGGAGAAAGAAACGAAGGCTTGGTCGAAAGCCCCTTGGGAATGCCCGTAATCGTTATAGAGTCCGACCCAATAGCTCGGCATGAAATATTCGTTCCCATAGGTCTTCGTCGGGTCGGAAATGTCGAGGACGTCCCGAATGTAGTTGTCGGCCGCGAACGCGTCGCGGTAAGAAGCGAGGTCGGATGGGGCCTCGTAGAAGGAGCCGCCGCGGGCAAAGAAGCCTTCAACATCCTCGGACCGCCCATCGAGGGAGGCGAGGCCAAGGGAATATACCTCCCCCTCCACCGTTATTTCGAGGCAGAAGTCGGAGATGGACGGACCGGCCTTCAGGAGGAAGGAAGTCGCCTTGAGGAACGCGGAAGAAGGAAGCTGAAGCAAGGAGAGAGCCGCCAATTTGTTCAATTTATTGGTCAAGGCGTAGCTGGCTGTCCCCTCCTCGAGGCTTTCCAAAGATAAATCGATGTCAGCCAGGGATGGGAAAAGCCCGCTCCCATAAAGCTCCGTCCCGTCCATCAGTTCCGATCCCCGGAGGTTCCCTCGTTCGTCGACCGAGAGGCGGTAAACGCCTCCTTCCGCCGCGGCATAGCCGATGCTCAGAAGACCATCGTCGAGATAAAAGTAGCCGGGGGCATAATGAAGGGCGAATCCGCTTTCGCCCCCCGAAAGGACGTAGTTGCGGGAGGACTGCAAATAAACGAGGGCCGCCCGGACGTCGTTAGGGACGGGAAGGGAAGGCTCGGACACCGAGGAACCCGGAAGCGAGGAAGTTTCTTCCCCGCCACCGCCTGAAGAGATTGAGGAAAGCGCGTCGCCCTGACAGGAGCAAAGAAGCAACGAAAGGGCCAAAGCCAAGGCTGAATGGGCATTTTTCACGAATTGTAACCTCCCGTCATGCCTGGAGACTAGCACAGGGCCGGAAAATCTCAACAAAAGAAAAAAGGCCCAAAGGCCTTAGACAGCTGGACCGCGCCGTGGGAACTTCCGTCGAGATCCAGCCGTCACCCTATAAAAGCGAGGGCCTTCCGTTTTGTTGGCGAATAGCAAAAATTGTGCCCTTCTCCCTCGCATCGGAAAAAAGTCGCCCGTAGGATCGTGGGGCGACTTTCAACTTACTTGGACGAGGATTTAAGGTCGCGAATGGCCTTTTGGAGGCCCCGGACCGTGTAGTTAAGATCTTTCAGCTCCGATTGCTTGAGGGTACGCACCAAGGCTTCTTGAGCCTTCAGGTCGCGGAGCTTGCTCTCGAGGGGATAGGTCGGATTGTTGATCTTGGCCTTGAGGTCGCGGTCAGTGGCAAGGGCTTGCTCGTAGGAAGGGCTATGGACGACCTTCCGGCCCGGATGGGGCCTATTGGCCGTAGCCTTGGAAGCGTCAGTTTTCGGGGCTCCCGTTTTGGGGCTCGCCTGCGGGCCTTTTTTCTGGGCCGTCCCCTTGCCGGAGGGAGCTTCCTTTGTCGGAGAAGTTTCTTTCGACGGGGTCGAAGGCGCTTTGACCGGCTCCGCTTTCGGGGCTTCCTCGAGGGTCACCCGATAGTCGCCTTGGTTCTTCTCGATATGGAAGAGCAGCTTCTTGACCGTGGCATCCTTCTTGCTTCCGGCCTCGAGGAGGGCCACTTCGTGGACGAGCTTCGAGAAATCGGAATTAACGAGGTCGTGGGGTCCGTGGACGGCGGCAACATAGGGAACCCCGTCGTCGCGAATCATCGTCCCGTAGCGCCCAAGAAGGTCCTTGAGGGCCGAGATGAAGGTGTCGCCCTTTCCGAAGGGAGCCCGCTTTTTGGGGGCTTCCGGGGCCGGGGCCGGCTTGCTAGCCGGTCGGGCTTGGGGGGCCGGAGAGGCGCTTTGGGAAACGGGCTTGGCTTCCTTCTCGGAAGGGGCCGGTTTTTCTTCGAGGCTCTTCTCTTGGAGGGCGATGACCTCGGCCTTGGCCTTCAAGAGATCGTCAGGCCCGTATAGCAGCTTCCAGGAGGAAATGTCGGAGGCGCTATAGGGGCCGAGGTTCTTCAGTTGGCGATCGAGATCGTCGAGCTTTCGGGCCAAGGGATAAGTCGAATTGTGGATATTGCTGGAAATGGCCCGATCAAGCGCCTTGATATCGAGGGGCACCAAGGGTTTCGGTTCCTCTTTCTTAGGAGTTTGACGGGGCAAGGGTTGGACTTCCCGAATGTTCTTTTCGGGGATTTTGGAAGGAAGGTTCCGGCTGCTCCTCACGCTGCTGCGGGCTTGGTTCTGATAAACATTGCCCTTGTTCTCGAGGAGATCCCCGTAGGGATCGACCTTATAGACGTTCACGAACTTTCCGCGTTGGCTGTCGAGGTTATTGAGGTTTCGGACATCGTCGGCCAATTGCTTGTCTTGGCTGATGAGAATGATTTTCTTGTTGATTCTCTGGGCCGATATCGAGGCATAGATGGCCGGATCGGCAAAGTCTTCCGTGCTCCGCACTTTTTCTATCGTGAAGAGCTTGTTGCCTTTTTTGTCGAGCTTCAGGAAGCGCAGGGCCCGCTTGGCGTCGATCCGCTGCTCAAGCGTCTCTCCCCTCTTTGCGTGTTTCTCAAGTTCGCTCACGACTTGGCCGACCACGATGAACTCGGGGCGATGGTCTTCGAAGTACTCCGTCGACAGGTTCAGGGTGTCGAGGAAGGGACCGAAACTTTCTTCCATGAGGGAACAGGTATCGATGTAGCAGAGGTCGATTCCAGATAGGAATTTAGCTAGCTTCGAAGCCTTCGTTTCCTCGGTGAATTCTTTTCTTTCGATGGTTATTGTTTTCCTTTCTTTTCCTCCTGCGTGTAATGATAACGCAAAACAGGGAGACGGGCACCGCATTCCTTCTGGGGCTAGTAAAGGGGAAAGGACTATGAAACCGTTTTCAAATACGTGAAAGGAATGCATGTTTCGATGGCATCAGGACTATTTATTATCAGTAAAAACTTCGATAATTCCTGAAAGCGCTTAATGTAAGCACTTTCTGTAAGAGGTTTCATGGAAACTTGTCTTGAATGGCTTTTCCAACCCACTATATTGATGGCGTTCCCGCAAGGGGACGTTTGGAAAAGGAGGTAGAATCCATGATGTTCTTCAACAAGAAAGACGATTCCGCCCTCGAGGCCCAAGAAGGCGCGGCCTACAGCGAAAAGCTCGCCGAGCTCGCCGAACAAGGTCCGATCTTCGGAAACGACGACCAGAACGAAATCACCATCATCGAGTTCTAATTATTTTTTCACGGAATCGCAGCCGCCCTACGGGGCGGTTTTTTCTACCGCGAACTTTCCTTTTCCTCGTGCGATAACTATCATCCTTGTTGCCAATGATAGATTTGACGCCGACCGTCGGGCGGAACCTCGCCCTCCTAAGAAAGCATCGGGGCTTGACCCAGGGCCAGCTCGCCGAGCGCTTTGCCTATAGCGACAAAGCCATCTCGAAATGGGAACGGGGCGAGGCCCTTCCGGACCTCAATACCCTTTTCGAGCTTGCCGACTTCTACGGGGTGACCCTCGATTTCCTGACCCACCCCCAAAACGAAGCCACCCTTCGGGAAATCGGGCGAAACGACCCGCGGAAAGTCATATCCAACCGGATCATCATCACTCTCCTTGCCATCCTGACGATTTGGACTTTCGCGACGATTCTCTTCGTGAGCGATCTCATCATGAAAATGGCTTGGAGCGGATGGATGGCCTTCGTCTGGGCCGTCCCGGCATCCTTTCTCCTTCTTCTGCCCTTCAACCACATTTGGGGCAAGAAAGAGTGGCTCTTCCCTCTCGCGACGACATTCATCTGGACCCTGCTCATCGCCGTTTACGTCGAAATGGGGCTCGACATCGCCGATAATGCCGGATGGGAGCTTGGCTACGTCCTCATTCTCGGCCTCCCCATCACTGCCATTGGCTTTCTCGTCCACCGTTACCGGATGCAAAAGAAGCGTTCAAAAGAGGAAGGAAAGTGAAATAGAGGCCGCAAAAGCGGCTTCTTTTTCTTCATATTGCTAGAAGGAAGCGAGAAAGCGCTCGCTATTGAAACGCGCAGCCCGAGCCTCTTCGGTATCGACGTCCAAGTGAAAGACGTGCTTCAGCGGTGCTTCCTTTCCGACGAAATCGTCAAAGAAAAGCGGCACACCCACTTCCTCTAGTCTCTTCTTGAAAGGAGGATTCTCGGCTCGGAGAAAGTCCCCATCGGAAGTCATGAGATAAGTTGGTGGGAACTCCGGCCCGATATGGCGGACCGTCTGGAAGCGCGGATCGTCCTTCTTATGGAAACGAGGCAGGAAGTAACGCCACATCCACCACGTCTGCGAGACTTCCGAGGTCCCGAGATTGCCATAAAGGCCGCAATTGAGGGAGAGACCATTGACCGGGAGAACGAGCCGCAGCCCCGGGAAGAGCTTCCGATAATCCGGGCTCGACTGCACGAGGCCATATAGATAGGAGAGATTCGCCCCGGCCGAATCGCCGTACAAATAGACATGCCCCAAATCGGCGCCCCACTCCTTCCAGTGCTCCTTAGCGAAGGAGAGAACCTCGTCGAGGCAATAGAGTTGAGTCGGGAAACGGCTAGCGGGCGCAAGGGGATAGTTGAAGCAAAGGACGACGTAGCCATCGTGGGCAAGGGCCTTCGCATATCGCGAATAGATTTCCTTCGTTCCGTATAGGTAGCCGCCGCCATGGACGACGACGATGGTCGGCAAAAGGCCGGGAATGTCCTTGCGAAAGACATCCAATTGCCCCCATTTGCCGTAACGCCGATCGTAAGTAAGACTCTTCCACTCCTTCAAATCGGTCGGCAAGGGCCTGCCGGCATCCCGCTTTGTATCGGATTTGAGGCAGCCTTTTCCAAACAGGTAATTGACGAGAGCCATGGCAATTCCTCCTTCACTAATATAAACCAAAGGCCCGGACAAAAGCCGGGCCTCGTCTATTTGAGGAGCAACCCTTCCTTCTTGTCGAAAGAGAGAACGTACTTCCTTTCGGTCGAGAGGCTTCCTTCGACGATCTTGGTCGCCAGGAATGTCTCGATTTTGTCGGATATGAAGCGCTTGAGAGGGCGGGCACCGAATTTCGGGGAGTACGCCGTCTCAATGACATAGTCGACGATCGATTCGTCGAAGTCGACCACGTAGTAACGCTCGGCAAGGCGCTTCCCTAGTTCGGAAAGCATCTTCTTGACGATAAGGCGCTGCATCGACTTGTCGAGGGGATTGAAGAAGACGATCTCGTCAATCCGGTTGAGGAAC
>CASFWS010000046.1:0-846 GCA_949298295.1 uncultured Bacillota bacterium
CGGCTCGAGGAGTCTCCAAAGGCGGAAGGATTCCCGGAAGTCCTCGTAGGTCGAATGCCCGTGGACGATGACCGGGATCCCCCGCTTCTTGAGCCTTTTGACGAGGGCCCGGCTCTTCGGCCAGATGGTGTTGACGTGGGCAAGGTCAAAGGAGGCGTTCGGGTCGAGGGTCACCTCGACCCCGGCGCTTTCGAGGGCCTTCATCTGGTGGAGGAGGGCCCGGCCGATCCCGCTTCGGGAGAGGGTCGACTGGCCCTCGGTATAAAGAAGGACTTTCACTCGTGGCCTTCCATGATGGCGACCGAGGCCGAGCAGCCGAGGCGCCGGGCGCCGGCCGAGACGAGGGCGAGGGCTTGCTTCCGGGTGTGGATGCCGCCGCTGGCCTTGATGAGGCAGCTGTCCCCGAGAGCCGCCTTGAGGAGGCGGACGTCCTCGAGCTTGGCCCCGCTCGGGCCGAAGCCCGTCGAGGTCTTGACGAAGTCGGCCCCGCCGTCGCGGGCCGCCCCCGCCGCCTTTACCATCGTCCGCTTGTCGAGGTAGCAGCATTCGAGGATGACCTTGAGGATGACGGTGTCGGGAAGGGCGGAGCGGACGATCCGGACTTCCTCGGAGATGTAGTCGAAGTTCTTTTCCTTGGCCATGGCGACGTTGATGACCATGTCGATCTCGTCGGCCCCTTCCTTCACGGCCTGGACGGCTTCGTAGGCCTTGACCTTGGGCATGGCTGCCCCGAGGGGGAAGCCGACGACGGTGCACACCTTGATCGGGGTGGCCCGGAGGAGGGCCTTGGCCACCGGCACGAAGAAGGGGTTCACGCAGACGCTCATGAACTGGTACTTCTTCGCC
>CASFWS010000046.1:853-12862 GCA_949298295.1 uncultured Bacillota bacterium
CATGAACTGGTACTTCTTCGCCTCGAGGCAAAGCTTGGCGATGTCGGCGGTCGTGGCATCGGCCCTAAGGAGGGTGTGGTCGATGAATTTGTTGAGTTCCATGGCTAGATTTCCTTTGCTAAGGACATTGTAATCGGGTCGAAGGCGCAAAAAAAGGAAGCTTGCGCTTCCCTAGGGCCTTGGCCTTACTTCTTCTCCTCGCCCTTGAGGCCGAGGACGTCCTTGCCGTCGTAGTAGCCGCATTCCGGGCAAACCCGGTGGCTCTTGACGAGGGCTCCGCAATGCGGGCATTTCACCAGTCCTTCGACCTTGAGCTTGAAATGGCCCCGGCGAAGCCGCTTGGCGGTTTTGGAAGTACGTCTGAACGGGACTGCCATCGCTTTCTATCTCCTTTTCGAGCGGCCATTATACCGAAGGCGCGGGAAGACGCAAGGAAATTTTGGACAATGTACAGGAAAAGGCAGATTGTATCGATCAGTCGGCCCGGTTTTCCGGGGAATAGACGACTCTCACCATCTCGCCGCGGACGTGGGAAGGGCCTTTCACCTTGACGAGGAGGTAGTCGGAGGTGTGGCCGAGCCAAACCCCTTCCTTATCGTCGTAAGTCTCGAGGAGGACCTCCTTCTCCTTCCCGTAGTTTGCCTCCTCGAAGGCGGCCCTAAGCTCCTTCGAGAGGGAAAGGAGGCGGCCCTCCCGCTCCTTCTTCACGGCGAAGGGGACTTCCTTTTCCTTCATCCTTTCGGCCTTCGTCCCGGGGCGGGAAGAATAAGGGAAGACGTGGATCTCGGCAAAGCCGACGTCCTGGCAAAGCTGAAGGGTCGCCTCGAAGTCCTCGTCCCTCTCCCCCGGGAAGCCGACGATGACGTCGGTCGTAAGGGCGATCCCGGGCCGGCCTTCCTTGAGGGATGAGGCGACTTCAAAGAAGCGCTTGCGGTCATAAGGCCGGCCCATGAGGGAAAGGACGCGGTCGCTTCCGGCCTGAAGGGCGAGGTGGACGTGGGAGGCGAGGCGCTCCTCGGTCAAGAAAAGCTCGAGCATCTTCCCGTCGACGGCCCCTTCCTCAAGGGAAGAAAGGCGGAGGCGGGAAAGCCCAGGGCAGCGCCTAAGGATATCATAGAGGAGATCGCTCAGGCGGTAGCTCCCGTCCCCGAGGTCCTTCCCGTAGAAGGCGACCTCGATCCCGGTCACGACGATTTCCGGATGGGTCAAGCTGAGGATCTCGGCCTCCCGGAGGGCGTTTTCCCTTTCTCTCGAGCGCGAGGGCCCGCGGAGGTAGGGAATAAGGCAATACGAGCAAAAGCGCGAGCAGCCGTCCTGGACCTTGAGGTAGGCCCGAAGGCCTTTCTGCTCCGAAGGGTTTTCCGGCTCTTCGTAATCTTCCTTCCGGTAGGGAGCCCCTTGGGGGCTTTCGAGGCCGAGGAGGAGAGAAAGGGCGCCGTTTCGCCCATAGGTGGTCATTTCGGCATCGGCCCCGAGCTCGCGGGCGAGCCCCGGGCAGGCGACGACGAAGCAGCCGCTTACGAGGATGCGGGAGTTCGGGGCCAGGCGGCGGAGCTTTCTAATCCTCTGCCTTCCCTTTTGGACGCTCCGGGAAGTCACCGCGCAGGCGTTGAGGAAAATGTAGGAGGCCTCGCGCGGGTCGTTTGTCTCGACGTGGCCGAGCGCCTCGAGGGGGGCCCTTAGGAGGCTCGCCTCGTAGGAGTTGACCTTGCAGCCGAGGGCATCGAGGTAGAACTTAGCCATCGCGGCGATCCTCCAGATAGGCCGACCGGGAAACCTTCTCGCGGTAATCGTGGAGACACTTCGAGGAAATGAGGCGCTCGTTGACGAGGGCCCGGTAGAAGGCCTCGGGATCGTCCCCGAAGTAGGAAGAGGAAAGCTTCAGGAGCCGCTCGGCCATATGGGCCTTGCTCGGGGAAGGGAGGTCGACGTCGAAGAGGGCGATCCGGGCGTCGAGGCGCCCCTCCTTATTGATGGCATAGCAGGTCTCGGCGTCGTAGTCGTAGCAGAAAAGGACCCCGGAGGCCCGGGCAATCGGTACGAAGCGGGTGAAGTAGCTGTCGTAGAGAGCCGTCCCATAATAGTCGAAGGGATCGACGAGGGCGGCCTCGTAATCGCGGATGAGCCGCCGGTAGGGCGAGACGGAAAGCTTCCCGTAGCGCTCGGCATAGAGGAGGTTGAGGCTCGAAGGGAAGACGGGGACGTAGATCTTCCGGCCCGAATAGAGGAGGTAAGGGAGGTCGCTCATCCCCGAGAGCATGTACTCATCGAGGGGGAGGGCCTCCTCCTCGCCCTTCTCTTTCTTTTTCTCGTAGGTGAAGTAAAGATCCTCGATGGCCTCCTTGTTCAAAAGGGAGCGGATGAGGATGTTCGAGCGGACGACGTCGAAGGGGGTCTTGGGGTTCAGCCACGGCTCGAAGGCCTCGCGGTTGGAAAGGAGGGCCGCATTCTTCTTGAAGAAGGCCATTTCGCTCGAGGCGGCGAAAGAGGTCTTCCTTTGCCGGGCCGCCAAAAAATCGTAGATGTTCATCGCGTTTCCTCCGCGGCGAGGAAAAAGGCGGCGAAAAGGACGGCGGAAGTTTCCGAGCGAAGAATCCTCTTTCCAAGGGAAACGCCCGCAAAACCGGCCTCGATTAAGGCTTTTCGCTCGCTTATGGCGATTCCGCCCTCCGGCCCGACGAAGCAGGTAACTTCCCTTTCCATCGCCTCGAGGGCGAAGGGCCCGGAGAGGGAAAGCTCCTCGTCGGCGAAAAGGCGCTTACCGTTCCCTAGGGCGATGGCCTTGGCAAAGGGAAGGATGGGAAGGACTTCCGGGATGCTTTCCCGCCGGCATTGGCTGCTCGCTTCCTTGACAATAGAGCGGTAACGCTCTTCTTTCCTCTTAGCGCTATCCCCGCTCGGGCGGACGACGGTCCGTTCCCCGAGGTAGGGGATGAAAAGACTCGCCCCGAGCTCGGTCCCCTTCTGGAGGATGAACTCCTCGCGCCCGTTCTTGAGGGGCGAGAAAAGAAGGGTCAGCTTCCCACTGGGGTCGCGGCGGGCCGCCTTAACCGCCCCGACGGCTATTTCAAGGGGGGAAAGAGAAACGACCCGGGCCTCGAAAAGGGAGGTGCCGTCGACGATCTCGAGTTCTTCCCCGACCTCGGCCCTTAGCGAAAAAAGAAGATGGCGGGCGTCTTCTTCCGAAAGGAGGGCCCGCCCGGCGACGACCGGGGCGAAAAAGCGCCTCATCAGCGGAGGAACTCCCCGTTCCCGTCCTTGAGGTCGGCCTTCGGGAGGAGGCTTACGGCCTTCCCGGCCCCGAGGGCGAAGGGAAGGACGTAGCCGATGAGGAACCAATAGGCCCCGATTTCGGGGAGGAGAAAATAGAAGGCCGTTCCGAAAAGGGCAAGGAAAAGGAAAGTCAAAAGAAGGTAGGCAATCCCCGATTTCGGCTTTCCGATGTAGAACTCCCCGGCCCCGAAAGGCCCAAGGAAGAAGGTCAAAAGGACATAAACGATCTTCCGCTTGGAACGATAAAGCCCGTCCTCTTCCTTGACCGGGTCGAGGAACTTCGTCATGTCCTTCGTCTTGTAGCCGTCCTCGATGGGGCGAAGTTCCCCGCAATAGGGGCAGACATCGCTATCGAAGCGGGAAATCTCCCGGTGGCAGTTTTTGCATAGCGGCATGGTCTTAGTAGGCTTTCCGATCGGAAAGGGCAAGGTATTCCCGGTAGAGGGCTTGGCAAGCCGGCCGGTCGAGTTCCTTGAGGAAGGCATCCTTCTTTTTCTGGTCGGAGCTCATCTCGTAGAAGCGGGAATCGCGGAAGCCGATGGCGTCGGTATCCTCGAGGTTGCAGCCGTAATAGACCTTCTCGATGTTGGCCCAGAGGATGGCCCCGAGGCACATCGGGCAGGGATAGCCGGTCGTGTAGAGGACGGCTCCCGAAAGGTCGAAGGTCTTTAGGCGGGCGCAGGCGTCGTGGATGGCCATCATCTCGCCATGGCAAGTCGGGTCGTTGTTCTTGACGACCTCGTTATGGCCGCGGCCGACGATAGCCCCGTCCTTCACGATGACGGCGCCGAAGGGGCCGCCGTGCCCCGCGCGGATGCCTTTTTCGGCTTCTTTCAAAGCCGCTTCCATGAATTGGTCCATTTTTCCTCCTTGCCGAGGGAAGTTTCCTCGTGGTTGATGTGCGCCCGGTTCCGGTAACGGTACTCGATCTTGGCGATTTTCGAGAAGTCGATGTTCGGGCGGTAGTTCCCTTCCTTCATCTGGCGAAGGAAGGAGTTCCGGATGTCGTGGATCTTCTTGAGGTCCTCCTTGGCGACCTTCCGGAGATGGGAATGATGAAGGCGGTAAACGAGGCCGGAGAGAAGGAAGACGACCCCGATAAAGGCGAGCATCGCGAGGAAATAGGCTCCGTAAGAGCCGCTCAGGGAAAGATCGAAGATTCCACCCCGGCCGTAGAAAAGGCCGATGACGAGGGAAGGGATCCCGGCGATGAGGAGATAAAGGAAGAGGAGGCAGCCGTTCACCCGCGCCTTTTCCTTGGCCCGGACGGCATAAAGGCTAAGGTAGGCCTCGTCCTTGGTAAGGTTATCGTAGACGTCGCCCCATTTCTTGTTGAAGGGATAGTTCCGGCTCCCCATGTCCCGGACGAAGGTGAGGCTCGAGTAATGGAGGCTCGTGACGTCGTCATGCCGGGCATAGGCGACCAGGGGGTAGTCCCCGGTATCGAGAACTATTTCCCGGCGCTCGGTGCCGATTTCCACCGCCTTCGCTTCCTTCATTACGAGCTCCCACCCGAAAAGGGAGAGATTGTCCGCGACCTCGTCTTCCGAGCGTTCCTTCGCCTCGACCGTCCGATATTCCTTCTTCTGCATGTTATCCCACCGATTTATCGTTTTTTCCTTGGGAAAAGTATAGAAAGGGCGGCTTCAAAAGGCAACGGAAGCCATCAAAAAAGGGGGACGTCCCCCCTTAGGATTTCCGGAAGCGGCCCCACCACTTGCCGCCCTTGGCCTCTTCCTCGGCCTGGAAGTCGCGGAGAAGCTGCTTCTGCTTGGCGGTGAGATTGGTCGGCGTCTTTACCTTCACGTGGAGGTAATGGTCGCCGGGCTTCCCGCTCCGGAGGTCCTTGATCCCCTTGCCCCGGAGCTTCAGGGTCTGGTCGGGAGCCGTCCCTTCCGGGATGGATACCTCGACCGGTCCGTAGACGGTCTCGATTTCCCTTGAGCAGCCGAGGGCGCAGTCGACGAAGCTCAGCTCGAGAGAGGAATGGACATCGTTTCCCTCCCGCTCGAACGCCGGGCTCGGCTCGACGGACACCTCGACGTAGAGGTCGCCGTTCGGGCCTCCGCCCGAGCCGCGGCCCCCGCGGCCCTGGACCCTAATCTGCTGGCCCGAGGCGATGCCGGCCGGGATCTGGACCTCGAGGTCCCTATGGACGCGGTTATAGCCGGCCCCGCCGCAGGCATGGCAAGCATTCCGGACCGTCTTCCCGGTCCCGTGGCAGCGCGGGCAGGTCGTCTCCTGCTCCATGACTCCGAAGATGGTCTGCTGACGGGTCCGGACCCGTCCGGTGCCGCCGCAATCGGGGCAGGTCTGGAGGTCGCTTGGCGACTCGGCGCCCGTCCCGTGGCAGTGGCTGCACGGCTCGTCGTAGGTGACCGGGATGGTGATCTTCTTGCCGTTCACCGCGTCCATGAAGGAGACCTTCACGCGGTAAAGGGTGTCCTCGCCTTTCCGGGGACCGCTCGAGGCGCGGCGGCGGCCGCCCATCCCCCCGCCGAAGAAGCTCGAGAAGATGTCGCCGAGGTCGACGTCCCCGAAGCCGCCGGAGGCAAAGCCGTTCCCGAAGGGATTGCCGCCCCCGCCCATGCCGCTCCCTTGCTCGAAGGCGGCGTGGCCGAAGCGGTCGTACTGGGCCCGCTTGCCATCGTCCTTCAAGACGTCGTAGGCTTCCTGGATTTCCTCGAATTTCTTGGGGGCATCCGGGTCTTTGTTGACATCGGGGTGGTATTTCTTGGCCAAGGAGCGGTAGGCCTTGGTTATCTCGTCCTTGCTGGCCCCTTTCTTGAGGCCGAGCACTTCGTAGTAGTCGCGCTTGGCACTGGCCATAGGTCCCTCCTTTCAAAATCGCGAAGAAGGGGGAGGCGATTGCCTCCCCCCTCGACTCATCAAGCCTTCTTGTCGGTGAAGTCGGCGTCGACGACGTCGTCGGGGTTCGACCCCGGGGCGGCTTGGCCCTGGTCGCCGCTTCCGGACGCGCCTTGGGCGCCTCCGGCCTGGGCGGCCTTGGCGGCCATGTCCTCGAGGCGGCCGACGATCTCGCGGAGCTTCTCGACGTTGTCGGAGCTGATGGCTCCCTGCGCTTCGTCGCGGAGGGCGATCATGTCGTTCTTCGTTTTTTCGTCGAGGCTACTGCCCTGCTCGACGAGGACCTTGTTGATCTCGTCGACGTAGGTCTGGGCCTTGTTCTTGACCTCGGCATCGTCCTTCCGCTTCTGGTCGGCGGCTTTGTTGTCCTCGGCCTCCTTGATCATCCGGTCGATGTCTTCCTTCGAGAGGCCGTTGCTCCCGGAAATGGTGATGTCGGTGCTCTTGCCGGAGTCGAGGTCCTTGGCGCTCACCTTGACGATGCCGTTGACGTCAATGGAGAAGGTAACCTCGATTCGCGGCGTGCCGCGCGGGGCGGCCTTGATCCCGGAGAGGGTGAAGTGGCCGAGGAGCTTGTTGTCGTGGGCCATCGGGCGTTCGCCCTGATAGACCATGATGTCGACGGCCGGCTGGTTGTCCTGGGCCGTCGAGAAGATCTGCGACTTGGTCGTCGGGATCGTCGTGTTCCGCTCGATGAGCGGGGTCATGACGCCCCCGAGGGTCTCGATGCCGAGGGTCAGGGGGGTAACGTCGAGGAGGACGACGTCCTTGACGTCCCCGGCGATGACGGCCCCTTGGATGGCCGCGCCGATCGAGACGGCCTCGTCGGGATTGACCGACATGTTCAGCCGGTGGCCGGTCACACTTTGGACCATTTCCTGGACGGCCGGCATCCTAATCGAGCCGCCGATCATGAGGACCTCGGAAATCTCGTTATAGCTGAGCCCGGCGTCGGACATCGCCCGCTCCATCGGCTCCTTGCAGCGTTCGAGGAGGTTCCGGGTCATTTCCTGGAACTTGGCCCGGGTAAGGGTGCCCTCATAGTTGATCGGGCCGTTGGCCCCCATCCCGATGAAGGGAAGGGAGATCGTCGTCTCGACCGAGCTCGAGAGCTCGATCTTGGCCTTTTCGGCCGCGTCGAGGAAGCGCTGCTCGGCCATCTTGTCGCTCAAATCGGCCCCGGTCTCGATCTTGATCTGAGCCCGGATCCAGTCGGCGATGGCGCGGTCCCAGTCGTCGCCCCCGAGGTTGGTGTCGCCAGCCGTCGAGAGGACCTGGAAGGTGCCGTCCCCGATGTCGAGGATCGAGACGTCGAGGGTGCCGCCCCCGAGGTCGAAGACGAGGACCTTGCCGCTTTTGTTGCTATCAAGGCCATAGGCGAGAAGTAGGCCGGGACGGTGATGACGGCCTTCTTGACCGGCTGGCCGAGGCTCTTCTCGGCGTAGCCCTTCATGTAGGAGAGGACCTTCGAGGAGATCTCCTGCGGGGTGAAGTCCTTGTTGAGGCAGGCGATGTGGAACTTCTCGGAGGTTCCCATCCGCCGCTTGGCGCTCCGGACGGTGTCCGGGGTGGTGATCATCTGCCGCGTGGCGGCGTTGCCGACGATTTCCTCCCCGCTCGCCTTGAAGGCGACGACCGAGGGGGTCGTGTTCGTGCCTTCGGGGTTGGGGATGACCTTGACCTTGCCGTCGGCTTGCATGTAAGAGATGACGGAGTTGGTGGTACCGAGGTCGATACCGACGATGATTTCCTTTGCCATATCGATGTTCTCCTTTCGCTTAGGCTTCGCTCGGCTTGACGGCCTTCGGAGCCTCTTCTTCTTTCTTTTCGTCCGCTTTCTTTCCGTAGACGCTCACCATGGCCGGGCGGACCATCCGGTCGTGGAGGCGGTAGCCCTTGGCCAGGAGCTTGGCGATCTTCCCTTCCTCCCCGCCCTCGACGAGGTCGACGGCGTGCATGGAGGAGGCATCGAAGAGGTCGCCTTCCTTCGGGGCGATTTCGCTCACCCCTTCCTGCTCTAGGGAGCTGCGGATCTGGTTGTAGATGTATTGGAAGCCGACGCGGTAATTGCGGGCTTCCTCGCCGTTGGGGACGGCCTCGAGGGCAATGTGGAAGCTATCGAGGGCCGGGATAAGGGAGCCGAGGAACCCTTCGCTACGGTAGCGAAGGGCCGTCCGGTGGTCTTCCTCGAGGGATTTCCGGAGGTTCTGGGTGTCGGCCAGGGAAGTGTAATAGAGGTTCTTCCACTTGGCGGCCTCTTCCTCGGCCGCCTTCAGTCTTTCCTCGAGGCTTTGCCCCTCCCCTTCGGGGCTTCCGCCTTCCTCTTCCCCGAGGAGTTCGTCTTCCTCGTCGAGGGGCTTTCCTTCGCCGGGGTCGGCTGCTTTTTCCTGCTTTGCTTCGTCCACGCTTCGCTATCTCCTTTCTGATTGAAATAACTGTCGAGCTGCTCCGCGAAATAGCGGAGGGTGGCCAGGGCCTTGTTGTAGTCCATCCGCGTCGGGCCGAGGAGGGTCAAACTCACGGCGTTGCTACCGGGGACCTTCACGTCGGTCGAGAGGATCGACATCTCGTTTTTGGCCCCGTGGCCGATCGAGACGTCGATGCCGCCGATCTTCCTCTTGCTCAATTTGGAGAGCCGGTTCTCGAGGCCGTCGGGATGGGCGAGGGCCTTCATCAGCTCCTTCATCGCTTCCGGGTCCTGGAACTCGGGCTGGCTGAGGAGGGCATCGGCCCCGTAGACGGAGCCGCGGCTCCCCGAGAGGGCGGCGAGGGCGCTATAGAGGAAGTCGTAGATCATCTCCTGGCCGAGGAGGTAGTCGACGAGGATCGACTTCATCGCCTCCATCTTGGCCCCGAGTTCCCCGACCGGGGTTCCCCTTAGGCGCTCGTCGAGGAGGCCGACGGCTTTCTGGACGGCCTCGATCCCCGGAGTTTCGTCGAGGACGAACGTCTTGTTCTCCACGTATCCCCCGTCGGTCACGAAGATGGCCGAAGCCGTCGTTTTGCTGAGGGGGATGAGCTGAACGGAGACGAGCCTTTCCTCGCTCGTCCCTTGGCCGAGGACGGCCGAGGCGAGGTTGGTCATCTCGGAAAGCACCTTGCAAGAGCTTTCCATGACCTCCTCGATCGACTTCCGCTTTTCCCCGAGGACGGTTTGAAGAGCGTTCTTGGCTTGCTCGTCGACGCTCCCTTGGCTGAGGTGCTCGACGTAGTAGCGATAGCCGGCCGT
The DNA here is from genome assembly GCA_949298295.1 of uncultured Bacillota bacterium. GTDB lineage: Bacteria > Bacillota_I > Bacilli_A > RFN20 > CAG-826 > UBA4951. Next base: position 10,224 of record CASFWS010000046.1, read on the forward strand.
CGTCGGGATCCGCCCGCCCGAGGTATGGGGCTTTTCGATGTAGCCGTCGGCTTCGAGGGAGTTCATCTCGCTCCTGATCGTCGCCGAGCACACCTCGAGGCGGTAGGTCTCCAAAAGGGTCTTCGAGGCGACGGGCTGGTGCGTCTTGATGAATTCCTCGACTATGAGTTTCAGGATTTCGTCGCGCCTGGTCATCGTTCGGGCCTCCTTTGGCAATCCCCTTCCCGGGGTGCTAGACCTATTATAGGAATGCCCTTAGCACTGTCAACATTCGAGTGCTACATTTTTCCAAGGGCAACGAAAAAAGGGGCCGCCGCCCCTTCAATCCCGAAGAAGGATCGTCCCGGCCAGCTTGTCGGAGAGGGTCCTTTCGCTATGAAGGTAGAAAAGGCTCAGCCCCGAGCAAACGGCCACCGGGAGGAGGGCATCCACCGCCGATTTCAAGAAGGCCTCGCGGGTCCCGGCCGGCGTGCCGTCTTCCTTTTTGAGGGAAAGGGAACAAAGGGCGAGGCCGAGGGTCTTTCCCCGGCTGAGGGAAAGGGAGGCGAAGGAAAGAAGAAAGAAGGAAAGCGGCTCGATGAGCAAGGATAGGAAGAAGGTGGCCACCGGCGGGAAGGAAGGCGGGAAGAAAAGCCACCCAAGGGCGAAAAAGAGGGCGGCAAGAAGAAGCGGCAAGAGGAGGTCGATGGTATAGGAGAGGGCTCTACGCCCGGGAGAAGGCAGTTTCATCTATAGGTCATTGTAGAGGCGTAGAAGGACGCGGTCTAGGAGGTTCATCCCCCGCGGAGTCGGCTTTACGCTCGACCCCTCGAGGAGGAGGAGCCCCTCCTTTGAAAGCTCTTCGAAGGAGGAAGCGAACTCCTCTAGGAAAGAGCCCCCGCACTTCCTTTCGTAGGAAGAGAGGGAAAAGCCCTCGGCGAGGCGGAGGTTGGCCAAAAGGAAGTACTCCCGCTCCGCTCGGGCGTCGACTTTTTCCTCGCTCCGGGGCGCCTTATTGAGGTAAGGGACGAGCAAGGAGGGGTTGACGTAGCGCCTCCCGTCCTCGTAGCCGGCCGCCCCCATCCCGATGCCGACGTATTCCTCGTCCTTCCAGTAGGTCAGGTTGTGGCGCGAGGGAAAGCCCGGGCGGGCGAAGCTCGAGATCTCGTAGCGGGAATAGCCATGCCGCCCGGCCTCTTCCTCGATGAGGGCAAGATGCTCGGCAAGGACCTCGTCGGCCCCTTCGCGGATCCCTTTCCGGAAAAGGGGCATCCCCTCGTGGATCTCGAGAGAATAGGCCGAGAAGTGCGTCGGGGAAAGGGAGAGGAGGGAAGCGAGATCGAAAGCGACCTCGTCGAGCGTTTCCCCGGGGAGCCCGTAGATGAGGTCGAGGCTCAGGTTGGTAATCCCTGCCGCCCTTAGGCAGTCCACCGCCCGGGCGACCGTAGGGAAGTCGTGCCGCCGCCCGAGGAAGGAAAGGGTCAGGGGCCGGGCCGACTGCATCCCCATCGAGACGCGGTTCACCCCGTATCTTGAAAGGAGGGCGGCTAGCTCTTGCCCGACGTCCTCGGGGTTAGCCTCGAAGGTCCACTCGGCCCCCGGGGCGAGGAGTTCCCTAATCCGCCCGAGGAGGGAGGAAAGAAGGTCGAAAGGAAGGCAGGAAGGGGTCCCCCCGCCGATATAGGCTGTCTTAAAAGAGGAAGGGGGAAAAGGCGCGAGGTCCTCAAGCAGGCGCCCGACGTAAGAAAAGGCCCAATCGGGCCTTAGGACGCTTCGGGGGAACGAGCAATAGGCGCAGAGATTCCGGCAGAAGGGAACGTGTATGTAGAGGGAGCGGGCGTTACTTATCTTCGCTTTCCGCCTTCTTTTGGGCTTCGAGGGCGGCCTCGCTTTCCTCAGGGTGCTCGGCGGCGTAGCGTTCCATGGCGGCGAGGGCCGCCTCGTCCTCGACCGGCCGGGTGGCCCGGGAGAGCTCTTCCTCGCTATAGTCCTTCTCGTCGAGGCGCTCGGCATCGGAGGCGAGCTCGCGGCTCGCTTCCTCGAGGAGCTCGTCGCGCTCCCCTTCGGCCCCGCCCTTATTCTCTTCGTCGGGATCGACGACGAGGCGCTTGACCTCCTCGGCGGCGATTTCCTCGGGGCTCTTCGGCTTCTCGTCGCTTTTGAAGAAGGGAACGTACTTCTTGATGAGGATGACGGCGAGGACGACGAGGGCGAAGATGACGACGATGAGGACAGTGATGACGATCGGATTGTCCAGGAAGCTGTCGTAGAGGTTGATCATTTGCTAGACCTCCCTTTCAAGACGGGAGTATAGACGAATTTGTTCTTGACTTGGAGTTTTTCGTAGTAGCCGAGGGCGGCGAGCTTGTCCATCGAGGTGCGGGCCGTCTCGTAGGCCACCCGGGCGTAGGCCTTGAACTGCTGGATCGAGTAATAGCGCCCCATCGTGCAGTGGGTCGAAAGGAAGCTGGCCTGCTTCTTGCTGAGGGAGGGGTTCGTCTCGAGGAGGTACATCATGTACTCCTTGGCTTCCCGCTCGCTGAGGCGCTGGGGCTCGAGGACGAGGCTCCTTTCCCCGGCCATCTCCTCGGGGGCGATGACGCGCGTGGGCTCGAGGGTCGTCCGCCCCGGGGCTTTCCGCGGGCGCGGGGCCTCTTTCT
>CASFWS010000047.1 GCA_949298295.1 uncultured Bacillota bacterium
ATCTTATCTGATGAAGGTGCGGGGCTTGTTCCCCTTGAGGACGGCTTCCCGGGCCCGAAGGGCGCTTTTCAGGGAAGCGGTGTAGCAGACGACGAAGAGGATGATGGCAAAAATCGTCAGGATGCCCATCAGCATGAAGACGATTGAGTTGTCGCCTTGGATGCCAGCCCACGTATCGGTCTTGACCGTCCCGAGGGTGATGAGCCCCTCTAGATACCCTCCACCGAGGAAAACCATGAAGAGGATGAAGAGGACTTCAATGAGGAAGAAGATAATGCCTTTGGCGATTTGGCCATAAAGGATGTTCCCGGCCCCCATGAAGAGCAAGGAGAGTGCTACCTTCCAGTCGGCCTGGGCGAAGAAGTCGAGGAAGGAATTCCCTTTCTCGCGCGCTGCCGCGGCAAACCTCTTGGCTTTCCCGGCAAGGGAAGAGTCGAGGCTTTGAAAGAAAGCTTTTGTCCTTTCTGAGAGGCTTTTGCTGGTGATTTTGCCGTTTTCCATGGTCTTCTAGGCCAATGTCGTGATGGCTTCGAGGATTTGGTCGCACATGTCGTCCAAACCCTTTTGGTAGTCCTCTTGGGTTTTGTATTTCTGGTCGGCCGGGGCCCGCGTCGGGTCGGTCGCGAGGTCTTTGTTGAAGCTTTCGCCCGGCGTCCAGATCTGGGCGACTTCGCTGATCGAGGGCATGAGGGTGATGAGTCCGCTCTCGAGGCGGGAGTAGATATTCTCGGAAATGTCCGAGTCGCTCTCGGCGACGACGTCTTCCCGGCAAGGGGCGACGCCGAGCATCTCTTCCCGGAGCTTGACCATCTCATATGAAGTAGCAAACTTCACGAACTCCAAGGCGGCGTTCGGAACTTTGGTGTAGGCCGAGATGGCATAGCCGTTGATGCCGCCCATGGCTTGCATGTCGATGAGCTCGGGGTCTTCTTCCGAGAGGTCGCCCGAGGCGGGTAGCTGGGGCAAGCCGGCGATGACGAGATTCTCCCGGGCCTTGGCATCGGCTTCCGCGTAGCTAAGCCCTTCAGTTTCGTATTGGGCCCTCATCTCGGTTATGAAGTTTTCCGTGACGTCGGGCGTCGTCATCGTCGCGAAGATCTCCCCGCGGGCCAATTGCCCATAGCACGTCGTGTTGATGGAGTCGTCGACGCACGTCGGGCCGATGACTTCGGCCAGCTGGCGGATGATTTGGGCCCCTTTCCAGGCCTCACCCTTGTTGAAACCGATGTCGAGGGGGTTCTGGCCGCCGTCGCCGAAGACGTAAGCCCCGTAGGAAAAGAGGTAGCCGCTTGAGAAATAGACGTCGTAAAGGGCCTTGGCATATCCCCGCTTGGTCGGATCGGCGGCATTGATGTCCTTGCTGTATTTCCAAAGGGCATTCCAACTTTCGACCATGTCGGGCGTGCCGTTTTGGTTCGCGTCGCTATTTTCGGGCACCATGTCTTTTCGATAGAAGAGCATCCCGGCCTGGGCATTGATCGGAACGCCATAGGTGTAACGGACGCCGCTATCGACCCCTTGGTAAGCCTTGACTGCCGCTTCGGGGAGGTTTTCGAAAGCCTCCACTTCCCAAGAAGGAATGGGGTAGACGTGCCGGGCTTCGGTGTATTTCATGATGACGTCGTTGGCCTGGTAAAGGACGTCGGGACCATAACCGTAGGGACCGTCTTGGGCCAGATCGCTATATTGGTCGATGTTCGCGTCGACGGCCTCGATCCCGTATTCGGCGTACTTTTCGTTGAAAGCATCGAGCAGTTCGTCGAGATAGCCCAGTTCCTTGGCCGTATCGTTTTCAAGGACCTGGATCTTGATATTGCGCTCGAGTTCCCCATTGAAGACCGAGAACACCGGCGTGTTTTCGTCTGCGTCGACGATTTCCGAGCTGCCTCCGGTTCCAGCCGACTGGATGGGGAGAGAGGATTCCTCCGTGCCTCCGCATGAGACGAGGATGGCAGCGAGGGCGATGCCGAGAGGGACGATGAGCTTCTTTTTCATGCTTTTACCTCCTGATAAGGAAACCGAATGGTTGTAGATAGCCGCCTTCATAACGGCTTGCGATGAGGGATTCGGAGGAGATGGGATGGGCTTTTCTAGAGCCGTTGACATAAAGGACGAGGGATTTCCCGTTATGGGAACGCGTGATTTTCAAGAGACCTTTTTCTTCTTCTGCCCGGAAGCTTCCATGGGCCAAAATGTCGCTGTTTCTGAGCAAAATCAAAGAATTCAAAAGCTTTTTGTGGGCGTTTTCTTGATTAGCTCGATCCCAAGGGAAGCAACGCCGGCAGTCGGGGTCGTAACCACCTTCCATCGGTATCTCGGTCCCGTAATAGAGGCAAGGCATCCCCGGATAGAAGAAGAGAATGGCCAAGGCGGCCTCGAGAATGTCGATCCTGCCGTTGGCCAAAGTGAGGAAGCGGTGGGTGTCGTGGCTATCAAGGAGGTTCAACATGGCCGGAAGCATCGAGGGACGGTAACGGACATAAAGCTCCTCGAGGCGCCCAGCGGCTTCTTCTGTCGTAAGTTTCCCTTTTATCAGGTAATCGGCGATGGCATAGGTCAACGGATAATTCATTGCTCCGTCGAACTCGTTTCCGGAAAGGAAGGAATGGGCATTGTGCCAATGCTCCCCAATGATGATGGATGAGGGGGATTCCGCCTTGATGGCTGCCCGGAACCTCTGCCAAAAGGAGTGGGGGACTTCGTCGGCGACGTCAAGCCGCCAGCCGTCGATGCCAAGGCGGAGGTAATGTTTGGCTACCTCAATGAGATAAGCAGCGCATTCACTATTTTCGGGGTTCAGTTTCGGCATATAGGGGCAAACCGAGAAATATTCGTAGTTTCCCTTGGCAATGTCCGGACGGTCGCCGCGAACGAAGAACCAGTGGTAGTAGGGAGAAGACCGCCCCTTCTCGATGACGTCTTGGAAGAAAGGCGAATCGGAAGAAATGTGATTGAAGACAGCGTCTAGGACGATCCGGATCCCTTTTGAATGGGCCTTGGTTATCAAGGCGCTGAGATCTTCCTCCGTCCCGAGTTCAGGATCGATCCGCATGTAGTCGATGGTGTCGTATTTGTGGTAGCTGTTCGAACGGAAGATGGGCGTGAGATAAAGGGCGTTGATTCCGAGGTCGGCAAGATAATCCAAATGGTCGGCTATCCCTTTGATGTCGCCCCCGGCAAAGGATTTGTTCGTCGGTTGATCTCCCCATTTTAAGTTGATGTAACCAGTGTCCTTTTCCTTTTTCCCCATCGCGAAACGATCGGGAAAGATTTGATAGAAAACGGCTTTCGATGCCCAATCGGGCAAGTGAAATACATCCTCTTCGTGGACATATGAGAACTGGAAAAAATCCTCATAGGCCTTGGCGAAGTCGTAACTCGCGGTCAATCCCCTTTCGGAAAGGTAGTAGTGCTCGTCCCTGGCCGAAATTTCGAAAATGTAGGCCAAACGGCGGCTTTGTAAGGGAATTGCCGACTCGAAATAGGAAAACTCCCGGCTTTTCCTCACGAGGGGCATTTCTACCTGATCGCGTTTTTCCTGGAAAGAGTACTTTTCTCCATAGTGGATAACGACCTTGGCGTTCTCGTCTTCTCTCGCAAGGCGAAGGCGGAGGAAAAACGAAGACGGCGAAAGAGGTTCGGCCATAGGGGATTCGCTTACGTGGAGGATGGCTTCTTTCTTCATATGTTAAGTAAATTCCTCTTTCTTCTATAATAAGGTCAATGGTTCGAAAGAAAGTTACGCTCAGAGACATCGCGAACGAGGCGGGGGTAAGCGTTGCCACGGTTTCCTACGTCCTCAACGACCGGCAGGACCAGAAGATCTCGGAAGCCAAGCGGAAGAAGATTCTCCAGCTGGCCAACCTCTACCGTTACGTCAAGAACCCTTCGGCATCGAGCCTCGCTTCTGGCCGCCACAACGTGATATCCCTTCTCTTCCCCGAAGCCGGATCGCTGCTCGAGGATGCCGATCGCTTCCTCATCGCGAGGCGCTTCCACGCCGCGTTTGCCGAACGGGGGATCCGCGCTTCGCTCGAAGCGGGGCGACCATCGTTTTTCGGGCAAGGGACCGACGGCGTCATTGCCATCGGCATCGACCGGGACCAGTTCCTCTCTATCGGCGAGGACCTATATGTCCCCTTTGTCGCCGTCGATACGTTGGTCGAGCATTGGCTTTTCAACCAGATCGTCGACGACTATGACGCCTTTTCCGGCGTCCTCGTCTCTTTGCAGGTGGCTTCCAGGTCTTACCGGGAGTACTTGGAGAGCCGCTTCGATGTCCGCTACGTAGCGAGCGAGCAGGAAGCTCTCGAGGAAGGGCGGGCCCACCCTTCCCCCTTCCTCCGGAACCCAGCCCTCATCGCCCTTTACGAACGCGAGGGCCTTTCGTTCCGGAACATTGATGCCTTCAGCCCGCGAAAGGTCGAGACGATCGTCGAGCGGACCGTGGCCAGCGCTCTGGATGGCGATCAATCCGCCCATTTGAAGGTTTAGGGGCACAAGCCTCGAGGGGCGCCGGCGGAAAGGGTTCCGGCGCCCCTTTTTGCTTGTTTAGGCGGTGGCTGCTGGGGTGATGGTGACGATGCGGGAATAGACGTTGAGGGTGATGTCGTAGATGCCGGCTGCCGTGCACTTCGCGTTGAGGTTTTGGGCGCTGGCGGCTTCGAATCCGGTCGTGGCCGGGGCAAGGTAGGTGCTGTTGTAGCTCGCGATTTGGTTGGACCAGCCCTCGCCTGTCGTCGTCGACCCGGCCGTGAAGGCGGCAATCGTGAATTCGTCATCGACCCGGAAGGTGACGTCTTCAATCATGCAGATGTCGGCATTGGTGGGATCGACCGTGAGTTTGTAGGTATCCATCAACGTCATACCGTCGGCTTCGGTGACGCTGCTCGTCCCCCAGGACGGGGTGTCGTTGGCGATGGTCCCGTTGATGTAGTAGTCCCCGACGGTAAGGCCCTTCGTTTCGTCAAGGGTAGCGGAGAGGGTCCCGGCTGCGTTATCGGGCCCCGGGACATAGGTGAAGGTGTAGGTCCCGCTCTTGGTTGCTAAGATATTGGTTCCGTTTTCCGGGTGGCTGAAGAGAGCCGCCGAAGTGGTGTCGAGATTGTTGTAGTTGATGTAGATGTTGGCGTCGCTCGTGGTTCCGTCGGCTACGTTGGTTGCCAGAGTGTGGAACATGAACTCCTCGCCTTCGCGGAGATAGATCTCCAAGGTGTAGGCCGATTCATCGCCATTCGGGGCGAGCTGGGTTGAGCTATTGAACATGTTCCCCCAAGCCGTGATGTTCGCGCCCTTGATGTAGTAGGAAAGGGTCGTCTCCGGCCGTTCTTCGATGCAATCGCTGTTCCGCACAATGGTCAGGTAATTGAGATTGTTGATCTTGTTTTCAGCATCGATGCCTTCGAAGTTCGGGTAGGTGTGGAGGGTCAAGGTGTAGTTTCCGTCCATCAGGATGCCGATATTGCTCTTCCGGGCACTATCAGCAAGCCCGCCGTCGGACTGAATCCATTCGTTCACTCCTTCATAGAGGCGGACATAACCAGAACCGTATTGCCAATTCCAATAATAGGGATCGGTTTCCGTTTCGGTGAAGTTGACGACTTGGAAGGTGTCTCCCTTATAGAGGTCAGCGGTGATGGAATAGACGTTTTCGTCAGTAATTTCCGCGTCTTTGGCCAACTTGTGCTGATCAGTCGGGGTGTCGCCCCAGTTGGAACTAAGAAGGATGGGAGAAGAACCGCTTCCGGCAATGTAGTAGTCCAGCGTGTCCTCTTGGTAGACGTTGACGGCCCCGAAGAGCGTCGTGCTTTCGGTGAATGGGTCCTCGAAAAGATAGGCCCGCGAAAAGCTCGGGGTCAAATACCAGCCGACGAGCTTGCCGGCCGTCGGCTTGTAATCGTAGTCGGTCGGGACGCCTCCGCCTTCGGGTAGGGTCTCGGTATGGACGATTTCGCCGGCGACGCTATAGGAGATGACGATTCCTTCTTCGGCGGGAGACGAGGAGTCGGCAGGGCTCGAGGATGCCGGTTCGGACGATGTGCTGGTCGGCGAACTCTCGCTCGGGGTATTGCACCCGCTCAGGGCGAGCAGGGCGCCACCGAGGAGGATGGCGACGGCTCTTTTCTTAAACATGCTTAACCTCCTGTTGCTTATTACTTAAGCGTTTAAGTTGATTACATGATAGAAGGCCCGAAAATACCTTGTCAATACAGAAATGTAAGCGCTTCCCATATGCGCGTCGCATGATTAAAAATAAAACTCCCGCGCGCGGGCGAGAGCTGGAATTTTCTTCTTCTTTCTAAGCGTTTCGCTCGACCGGAAAGATTCGGTTTACCTTGGCGATCGGTATGTAGAGAGCCTCCATGCAGGCTAGGGTAACGGCCCCCGTGACCGGGATGTAGATTCCGTTGTAAGTAAGGGCAGCCACCAAATCGTAGCCGTAGATGACCATCGAGGAGATGGTGGAGCCGATGAGCCTCACCAAGGTTGCTAGGACGATTCCGAGGAAGATGTAAAGGAATCCAAGCGGATTCCATCCCTCTTCGCCCTTGAAGCAGAGTTTCGAGAAGAAGCCGATCTCGGCAATCGAGCCGAAGCCGATCAGGTAGTCGAAGGGATAGGTTTGGAAGCCGTAGCCGTCGGTGATGCAGGTGATGATACCATAGACGAGGCCGCCGGCGATGAAGCCCTTCGTGGGTCCGTGGCGCAGGGCAATGAGGGAGAGTGGCACAAGACCCAAATTGATCGATCCGCCATTGGCACCCACTTGGATCTTGATGAATTGGAGGGCGATGGCAAGGGCCGAGAGAATGCCGATTTCCGAGATGTCGCGGATGCTGATTTTGATGAGGTTGGCCGAAAGCGAGAAACTGACGAGTGAGGAAAGAAGCGACAGGGCGGCGATGATGACGGCCCCCAGGAGGAAGGCCGGAGAGGCTGCATCGAGGTAAATGAAACCCGGGTCGCCGTAATCGAGGGCGATGTCGCTTCCGATGGCTTGCCAGCATTCGCCGTACGCGAAGAGGGTCGGGGAAATGAAGAAGAGGACCCCGGCAACGAGGCTCACGATCGCCGCCATCAGAGCGAGATGCGAGGAATATTTGCCGCAAAAAGGCGATATGACAAGCAAAATGAGAGAAATGAGAGGAAGGAAATAAAGCCAGAGGATCATCCAGTTTCCGCCATTGGCGAAAAGCGCTCCGAATCCGATTGCGACTTCTTCTAAGGGCGTAAAGGTATATCCGCTTGTGAGTTCTCCGTCGACGATGATCGGCCCACCGGTCACTTCGATGGGATTTGCTTCAAACTGCGGGAAAGCCAACCCGACGAAGACGATGGCCGCGAAGACGATGGCAATGAGCCAAAGCCAACGTTTAAGGAAAGCGTCGTAGTCGAATCCTTTCTTTTC
>CASFWS010000048.1 GCA_949298295.1 uncultured Bacillota bacterium
TGGAAGTGGCTTCGACTTCGCCGCTCCGAACGTGCCCTTCGACTCCGATCTCGTCTACGAGGATAGCAACTATCAGATTTACCGTTCCGGCCTCAACGACGACCTCTATTTCTCCTGGATGGTCGAAGGCCTCTATCCGGAAAACAACCGGAACATCGACGGGAGCGGCCTTACTATCTATCAAAGCGACTGGTACACGGGCGGCACCGGGGATTCGGCCGCCAAGCAAGTCATGCGGAACGAGGAAGTCTATGTGACCGGCGGCATCGTGAAAGACGAGGACATCGATCGCCTAAAAGGCCTCGGGGGAAGCCTCGAAACGGCGCCTAGCTACAACGAGACGGCCTACGAGTCCTCGCGTTACTATTATTCTTCCTCCTCGACTTCGCCCCTGAAGGCCGAGGTCTATACGACGAGCGACGACTATACCTATTACGGCATCCGCGATGGCGTGACATACGGTCCCACGGCCTTCCTTGACCCGGCGACAAGTTCCGACCTCGTCGTCTCGAAGGAGGACTACCGTTCCGGAGACACGGTCGAGTCGGATTTCGACAAGATTGTCCTAAGCCCCCGGAACGGGACCTACCTGAACAAAGATTGGGATGGCGCCTATTTCGCTCTCTATCTCCCCAATTCGGTCGGGAACGTCCGCATCTATATGGTTGGGGATGTGATGAAGGAAGATGGCACTGTCGAAGAATATCAGCTTCTCTCGTACGAATACGCCTCCATCCGCGACTGGAACAGCGGCCTAAGGGTCAACTCCAGCATGCCGCTTTTCGGGATGTACGCCCCCGGACGCGTCCGGGCCATCGTCTTCCTTGGGAAGCCCTCCGAAAGGGACTCCTACTCCCTCTCCTCGAGCTTCAACTGCTACCTCATGGAGCGTTCGAGCCTTGAGGAAAGGATTAATCGCCTCCAAGGCGGAAGGCTGAGCAACGTCATCTATTCGACTGATCGCTTTGAGGCTGACGGGAGCTTCGAGCGGGCCGGGATGATGACATCGGTTTTGGCCTACGATGCCGGATGGAAAGTAACTCTCCAAGGAGAGGACGGAACAAGCTTCCAGGCTGAAACTTTCAACCTCAACGGCGGCTTCCTCGGGTATTACGTCCCGGCGGGGAACTACCACCTCGTCTTCACCTACGAAACGCCTTACCTCGGGGCGGCGGCCATCTTCTACACCGTATCCTTCCTGAGCCTTGTCGGCTTCTTCCTCGTCGAGGTCGGAGTCTCTTACAAAAAGGCCCTCGCCAAGGAGGGCCTCAAGGTCAAGATTGGGAAGCGGAAGGCCTAGCCCTTGACCCGAAGGTAGGCGTCGTAAGCGGCCTTGCGCCCGACCTTCAGCTCTTCCATCGCCGCCTTGACGGCACCTTTCCCGAGGGAGAGGTGCCTTTTTATGCAGGCATCGATTTCCTCGGGGGAAGGCTCGACGGCTTCCTTCTTGTTCCCGGACACGACGAAGGCGATTTCCCCGCGGATGCTGCCCTCCTCGATGCCGAGGAAGTCCCCCAAGCTACCGTGGATCGTTTCCTCGTGGATCTTGCTGATTTCTCTAGAGAGGGAGATTTCGCGTTGTTCCCCAAGGACTCTTGCAAGATCGGCAAGGGTTTTCCCGATGCGGGTCGGCGCTTCATAGATAATCGTCGGCTCCCGGCGTTCGCGGAGGGATTCGAGGACGGCGCTTCGATCCTTGCCCGAGAGGGGGAGGAAACCTTGGAAATAGAAACGGGCATCCGGAAAGCCGCTCAGGCAATAGGCGGCGAGGGCGGCCGAGGTAGCCGGGACGATGGTCGAGGCGACTCCTTGTTCGACGGCCTCGTGGACGAGGGCGGCGCCCGGATCGCTGAGGCAGGGGTGCCCGGCGTCGGACATGTAGGCGATGGCTCTGCCTTCTTCTTTCAAAAGAGCAATGGCCTTTCGGGCTTCCTCCCGTTCGTTTTGGGAACGGATCGAGGAAAGGCATTTGCCTTCGATCCCGAGGTAGGAAAGAAGCTTCCGGGCGTTCCTCGTGTCTTCCGCATAGATCCTCGAGGATGCTCTAAGCGCCTCGATCGAGCGCGGGGCAATGTCGGAAAGATTGCCGAGAGGGGTGACGACAAGATAAAGAAGAGGCCCTCCCGCGTAGGAGGGCAGCCGCTTAAGCATCCTTGTTATCCTTTCCGGGCGCCTTTGGGCGGTTGTTCGGTCGGTTTCGGCGGTCGTTATTGTGATTTTGCTGGGGCTTTTGCGGCCGTTTTTGCTGATTGTTTGGACGGTTTGACGGACGGTTTTCGTCTTTCTTGGCCGACTGGGAGACATTAGTGGCAGGGGTGCGTTCCGCGTTTCCGCGGGGTGCTGGTTTTGCAGCGGGGCCGACCGCAGGCCTTTTCCCATAGCCTTGGGCCGAACGCTTTTCGAGGTCTCGATACTCGTCAAGCGCGACGTTCTTGATGTCGCCGGGGGCGACGAGCTTGACCGTCCGCGAGAGGACGTTGTAGCCATCGACTTTGTAGGAGGTCCCATCGATGGAAATCATCGTGCCAAGGCGGGGGAAGTCTTTCTTTTCCTCGGTGTAGACCGGATCCTCGTAGGCGAGGCAGCAAATGAGCTTGCCGCAGTGGCCGGAAAGCTTCGGTATATTGATGGTCAGCATCTGATTCTTGGCCAAAGAGAGGCTGATTCCCGAGAACTCCTGAATGAAGGTCGAGCAGCAAAGAGGGAGGCCGCAGATGCCGATGCCGCCGACCATCTTGGCCCGGTCGCGGCTGGCCACCTGATGAAGCTCGATCCGGCAATCGAGCTCATGGGCGAGAATCTTGACGAGTTCCCGGAAATCGACCCGGTTGTCGCTCGTGAAATTGATCGTGCATTTGCTTCCCTCGAGATCGAAATGGGCGCTCATCGGGCGCATGGGGAGGCCGAGCTTTTTGATTTCCCGCTCGGCGACGTAGAGGGCGGCCTTTTCGCCGTCGCGGTTGATGCGCTCGGCTTCGTAATCGTCTTCCGTCGGGCGGCGGAGGACCGGCTTGAGAGGCATGTCGGATGGATAGCTGGCGAGCTTTATCGGCACGGAAAGAACCTTGCCGACCCCCCGGCCTTCGCTCGTTTCGACGACGACCTCGTCGCCGGGCTTCAAATCCTCGATCGAGGTCGAGAAAAAGTATTTCTTGTTCGTTCCGGGAAGGAGAATGGCTACGTAATGCGTGGGAGATGGAATCATATCAGGCGTCCTTGTAAATAAAGCGGGCTAGGTGGTCGATGACAAGGTTCGGGGCCATGTTCATGTCGAGTTCGGAACGGGCCAAGAGAGCCTCGCGGAGGCTCGATGGAAGATGGTAGCGATTCTCGGCGATCGACTTGATGATTTTAGCATAGGGAGCCATCTTCGGTTCCATCCCTTCTTGGAGAAGGGCGGCGTCCTTGAGAAGGGCCGCGAGCAAGATGAGAAGGCGTCTGGCCTCTTCCTTCTTGCCGAAGGGCGAAAGAAGGACCTTCTCGAACCGGTAGAGGCCTTCTTCTTTCGGGCGGGCGAGATCGTTCATCGCCTCTTCGTACAAGGCTTTTCTCTCTAAGTAGTCGCTTTCGGAGACGGCTTCCTTGATGAGCTCGCCGTCATTGAGGAAAAGGGCCATGAGCGCGGCATCGTCTTCCTTTACCCCGAGGCCCACGGCATCCTTGACGACGTCATCGTAGGGAGCCTTGACGAAACGGATCGTCTCGCTTCGGGAAGCGATGGTCGGAAGGACTCGGGCCAGGTTTTCGCTCGTGAGGATGGCGTAGCATCCCTTGGGCGGTTCCTCGAGGAACTTCAGGAGCGAATTCACTGCCTCGACGGTCATATTTTCGACCAAGTGGATGACATAGACCATGATCCCACGCCGCTCGAGCGGCGTTTTCGAGAAGTCGCCCATCACGGCTTGGATCGTTTCCTTCTTGATCGAGGAAAGGCTTCCATCGACGAAAAGGAAGTCGGCATAGCCGCCGCGGCGGACCCGTTCGCAGGTTTTGCAACTTTCGCAGGCAAGGGGAGAAGGATGCTCGCAAAGGAAGGATTCGGCCAGGAAATAGGCGGCCTCCTTGAGGGGCAGGCCGGGTTCGCCGGTCAATAGATAAGCGTGGGCAAGGCGCCCGCTCGAAAAGGCGCCTGTGAGCACTTTCAGGGCAATGGGCTGGGTTTTGCGGAGATAATCGATGAATTTCATCGCCAACGGAGCCTCTTTTCCACGGCATCCCAGCAGGATTCAATCACTTGTTCGACCCTATTTGAGGCGTCGACCTTCACGAAGCGGTAGGGGTTCTCTTTGGCTAGTTTCTCAAACCCTTCGTGGACGAGTTCGTGGAAAGACATCTTCTCGAGGTCGAGGCGGTTGATTTCCCGGTTGGGATTGGCCTCGATCCGTTCGATGCCGGCTTCCGGGTCGAGGGATAGATAAATGGTAAGGTCGGGTTCAAGCCCTTCGGTCGCGAAGAGATTGAGCTGGTAAATCTCGGCCATCCCTAGGCCTCTTCCCATCCCTTGGTAGGCAAGCGAGGAGTCGAGGAAACGGTCGGAAATGACGACCTTCCCCTCCCTGAGGGCCGGAATGATTTTCTCGACGACGTGCTGTCTCCGCGAAGCTGCATAAAGAAGGGCTTCCGTCCTAGGATCCATGGACGTGTTGGCTTTTTCAAGAATCACGTTCCGGATTTCCTCGCCGATCGGGGTTCCGCCGGGCTCGCGGGTCAAAACGACTTCCCGCCCCGCCTCGGAAATCCGCTTGGCAATCTCTTTTATGACGGTGCTCTTGCCGGAGCCTTCCCCGCCTTCAAAGGTGATGAACATTCAGATTTTCTTCCTCCCCTCGAAAGCCTTCTCGATAGTTAAACCGTCGGCATAGTCGAGCGAGCCTCCCATCGGTAACCCGTAACCGAGCCGGGTTACTTTGACGCCAGTCGGAGAAAGGAGCTTCGAGACATAAAGCGAGGTCGTTTCGCCTTCGATCGTCGGGCTCAAGGCGAGGATGACTTCCTGGAAACTCCCGGCTTTTACCCGTTCGAGAAGCGATTGGATGCTCAGCCCTTCCGGCAAGAGCCCTTTACTTGGCGAGATGACCCCGCCGAGGACATGGTAAAGCCCCCGGTAGCCAGCTTTCTCGATGGTCGTCGCGTCGCGGTCCCCCTCGACGACGCACAAAAGGCTCCGTTCCCGCCCTTCCTCGTCGCAAGAGGGACAGCTATCCCCCTCCCGGTAAAGCCCGCAAACCGGGCACTTGGCGATTCGCTCCCCGACTTCCTTGATCGAGGAAGCGAAAGCGTCGCGGTCTTCCTTCTCCATACGGAGGACGGCATAAGCCATGCGCTCGGCGCTCTTCGAGCCGATGCCCGGGAGCTTGGAAAAGGACAAAGCGAGTTTTTCGAGGCTCGGGAGCTCCCTCATCAGAAGGGAAGCCCTCCCTTGCGCCCGGTGATGTCCTCGTCGATCTTCTCGGCTTCGGCCGCGATTTTCTTGATGGCTTCGTTCACGGCGTTGACGACGGCTTGCTCTAGCATGTCCTTGTTGTCCTTCTCGAGGGCGTCTTCATCGATGTCAACCTTGACGAGGGTCTTGTCGCCCTTGAGGGTGACCTCGACCATCCCGGCGTTGCTGGCCGTGAATTCCTTCTGATTCAAGGCATCGTGAGCTTTTTGGAGCTCGCGTTGCATCTTGTTCGCCTGCATGAGCAGCTGCTGCATTTGATTCATGTTCGATATCTCCTTTTAGTCGACTTTCGGCAAATTGGGATGGCATTCACCGCGGACAGGGAGGGTGCGTGCCATTTTCCGTTGATTGAAGGCCTTCATCACTTCGCTCCGCTCGTTCGGACCGAGGGCATAGACGAAGACCTTGTGCCCGATGAGGGTTTGGATGACTTCCTCGAGCCCGCGTTGATTGGCTTTGATGTTGGCCCGTTCCTTGAGGCGGTCGAAGTCGAAGGTCAAGATCAAGGCTTCGCCCGAGAGGCAGAAGGGATTTCCTTGGATAAGGAGGCTTGCGATGTCCGAGAACTTCTCGTCGTCCCGGAGCGTTTCTAGGCGCCTCCAGTTTTCCGAAAGGTCCTTTCGTTCCTGCTTCGAGGCATTGGCGATGATGGCCATGATGTCATCCATTTCGAGCTTGTAGCTCTCCCCGGACGTCTCGAGATGGGGATGGGCGATCTTGCTCGTGTCGAGCCTAGGGAGGTCTGGCTTCTGCGTCGGCTTAGGCATGGGCTTAGGCTCGGGGCGCTTAACTTCGGGAACCGGCTCATCGGGAGCGAAAAGGAAGTCCGGCGGCTCGTTTCTTTTGGGTTCTTCGATCGGGGCCGGCTTCGGTTCTGCTTTAGGCGCGGCGGGAGATGGGCTCGCCGGGGGAGGGGGCACCTCGGCTTTTTCGGCAGGAGATGAGCTTTCCTTCTTGGTTTCCGGCTTGGGCGAGGAGGAAACCGTGACCGGCCGCTCATCGATCAACATGTAGTGGTCGTCGATCGAGGCAAGCTTGAGGATCGTCAATTCGAAAAGGGACCGCACGTCCGTGATGAATTTGTAGGAATTCTGGGCGCCGAGCAATTCGTCGATGAAGGCGACGAGGTGATGGACGTCGATCTTCGAGGCCAAAGGAAGGGCCTCATCCTCCTTGATGAAGCGGAGGAGGGAAGCTTCGTGGCTTTTTTCGTAGACAAGGACGTCTCGGAAAATGGCGATGAGGTCGCTTGTGAGGCGCCGGAAGTCGATACCCTTGATCGCGTAGGCGTCGATCTTTCCCATGACGCGGGGAAGGTCGTTTCTTAGGAGACTCTCAATGAGGTCGAGTTTTTCCGCCTTCGAGGCAAGTCCGTATATGGTATAGACATCGTCCTCGCTTAAGGTCGTTCCGCTATAGGCAAGGGTTTGGTCGAGAATCGAATAGGCGTCGCGCATCCCCCCGTCGGAGAGGGAGACGATGATGTCGATGGCCTCTTTCGAATAGGAAATCCCTTCCTTAGCCAGGACTTCGACGAGCTTATCTTCGATTTCCCCGTCGGTGAGCTTGGCGAAATCGAACCTTTGGCAACGGCTCACAATCGTCGGAAGGACTTTGTGGGGCTCGGTCGTGCAGAGAATGAAGACGACGTTCTCCGGCGGTTCTTCGAGGGTTTTGAGGAGGGCGTTGAAGGCTCCGGTCGACATCATGTGGACTTCGTCGATGATGTAGACCTTGTAGCGGCCCTTGATGGGTGCGTATTTGATCTTGTCGATGAGGTCGCGGACTTGGTCGACCCCGTTATTGGAAGCGGCGTCGATCTCGATGACGTCGGGGTGGCTCCCTTCGCTTATCGCTAGGCAGTTTTCACATTTATTGCATTGGTGGCCGACCCCTTCTTCGCAATCGAGAGCCTTGGCAAAGAGGCGGGCCATCGAGGTTTT
>CASFWS010000049.1 GCA_949298295.1 uncultured Bacillota bacterium
TAGAGATCGTCGATGGCAAAGCTCGAGAAGGGCTGGTAGGGCGAATGCCCGTAGCCGAGGGGATTGAGGGGGAGGATCTGCCAAAGCTTCATCCCCATCTCGGAAGCGAGGTCGATAAAAGCGCGGGAACTCTTCCCGAAATCCCCGATCCCGAAGCGGGAGGGGAGCATGCTGATGGGGCAAAGGACCCCGGCGACGCGTTGCTGCATTCCTGTCTATCTCCTTTTCAAAGCGTTTCCTTGGCGAATTCGGCCGCCCCGAGGGGGGAGATGCCGACTTCGATGATCGCCTCTTCCCCATAGCGGGCGGCGATGGCCTTCCGGAAGGCTTCCTCTTCTTCCTTCACCACGAAGTTGATGGTATTCCCGGCGAGTCCCCCGCCCATGACCCGGTGGGCCGAGCGGAGAGTGGCGCTTCTTGCGACCTCGACGGCCTCGAGGGGCGAGGAGGCGTAACGCGAAGGCTCGATCATGACGTTCCGGAGAAGCTTTTCTTGGCTTAGCTCCGTCATCCGCTCGAGGGTCAGGAAGAAATCGAGGTTTCTTTCCTCGAGGGCTTTCTTGGCCAGCTTGACCTGGCGTTCCTCGTAGAAGAAATGGCGGGGCCGGTCGACGACCTTCTCGGGAAGGTCCAAGGAATTGGCCTTCCGATAGAAGAGGGCCTCGTCGACTTCCGAGAGGACCTTCTTCCCGAAGAGGGCGGCGACCTTCTTCATGTCGCCCGGCATGGCGTCGTATAAAGAGCCGAGCCCGGCATGGGAAGAATGGGGGTTCACGAGGTAGATCTTCAGCTCGTCCTCGAAGGGCCAGACGATGCTTTCGACCCGCACCTCTCCGCCCGTAAGGTCCATGTAGGAGAGGCCCCCGAAGGCGCTTCCCGTCTGGTCGAGGATCCCGCTCGCCTTCCCGAAGTAGACGTTCTCGGCGAACTGCCCGGCCTTGGCCATGACGAGGGGCCGGATCTTCCCTTCGTTATAAAGGGCGTTCATCGCCTCGGCGACGAAGAGCTCGTAGGCGGCCGAGGAGGAAACCCCGGACCCGGAGGCGACGTCCCCGATGAGGGCGGCCCGAAAGCCGCCGACTTTGTAGCCGGCCTCCTGGAGGTAGGACATGACCCCGCGGGTGAGCCCGATCGGCCGCCCGGCCTCGCTTTCCTTCCGCGAGAGGTCGTTGCTCGGGAAGGTAAATGGGGGATAACCCTCGCTCAGGATCGAGACGAGGACGGGGTCGGGTCCGATGGCGGCCCGAAGGGAAAGGGTCGCCGAGGCGACGAGGCAATGCCCGAGCTGGTGGTCGGTGTGGTTGCCGATGATCTCAAGGCGCCCGTTGCCCTTGATCCACTTGGCGCTTTCCTTTCCGCCGAACTGGCGGGCGTAGGCCTCTTCGGCCTTTCGGAAGTAATAACGGTCGGTCTCGTTCATCATAGGTTCTCCTTAACGAAGGCTTCGAAGGCATCTTGGTCGGCGGGATTGTTTTTGTAGACGGCGACGTCGTCGAGGATGGCCCGGCAGACGGAGTTGACGTAGCCCTCGACGCTTTCCCCGCCCTCAAGGGCGGTATAGCAGGCGGAAAACTCCTGCAAATCCGGGCTCTCTTTGACGAGATCTTCGAAGGCGCGGCCTTTCTTGGTCCCCTCGGCGAGGAGAGCGAGCTGACGCTTCAGGCGGGCCGGGAGGACGAAGAGGCCGGCCGCTTCGATGAGGCCGATCCCTTCCTTCTTGATGGCCCACTTGTCCTCGTGGGCGTGGTAGATGCCGCCCGGATGCTCCTCGCTTACGCTATTGCAGCGGAAGATGAGGTAGAAGCGGTAAGTGTCCCCTTCTTTGCTCGCGAAGGGAGTGAAGGTCTGATGGCAAGTCCCGTCCGCGGAAATCCTGGCGAAATGGCGCTTTTCGTCTTCGTGGTCCCGCCAAGCGGCGAGAAGGCGCTCGGCTAGGGCGGAAATCGCTGCCTTGTCCTTCCCTTCAAGGAGGAGGACCGAGTCGTAGAAGTCGAGAATCGACACCTCTACTCCATCTTTATTTGCGATGGTCTTCCGCTTCTTGGCCTTGAAGAGGGGAAGTTCCTTGTCCCCGCCCTGGAAGTGCTCGTGGGTGAGGATCGAGCCCCCGACGATCGGGAGGTCGCTGTTCGAGCCGATGAAGAAGCGCGGGAAAGCATCGACGAAGTCGAGGAGCGAGCGGAAGCAATGCCCGTCGATCTTCATCGGGCTATGCTCGTCTTTGAAGGCGATGCAGTGCCGGGAGAAATACCCGTAGGGGCTGTATTGGAGGTACCAAGGCCCACCGTCGAGGTCGATGGAGACGAAGCGGAGGGTTCCCCGGGGCGGGATCTTCCCCCGCCCCTCGTAGCCGAGGTTTTCCTTGCAAAGGGCGCAGGCGGGATAGGCGAGGCTTTTCTCCTTTAGGGCGGCGGCGATGTCCTTGTTGCTCTTCTCGGGCTTCGAGAGGTTGATCGTGACGACAAGGGAGGAGGCTCCGTCCTCGTACTTCGCGTCCCAGCGTACGTTTTTCTTGATGGCCGTTTCGGCGTAGTAGCCGCTAGCCCGGCCGATCTCAAGAAGGTATTCGGTCGCCTTGAAGGGGTCTTCTTCCATCAGGCGGTGGAAAGCCTCGTCAAGAGCGTCCGGCAGCGGGGTCAAAAGGCCGAAGATGGCCACCGCTTCCTTGTTCGGGTTTTCGTGGCCGGAGGTAGAAAGGATGGCCTCGAGCTCCTCGTAGAGGGCATCAGGCAGCTCCGGGGGGTCGTAGTCCAATTTCCCTTCGTAGGGGGAAGGCTCCCCGAGATAGGCGAGGATGACGTTCTCGGCGTAGATGGCGTCGAGTTTCCCAAGGCCGAGACGCTTTCTAGCGAAGAGCACGAGCTTCCGGGCGAGAATTTGGCGTTCGATCATTTCCGCTCCTCCAGACGGTATTCGATAAAGGTGCGCTGGGTCGCGCCGTCCTTGATGGCATAGGCGTTCACGTCGAGGGGCGAGAAGGATGGTTCGAGGGCGACGGCCCCGAAGCGTTCCCAGGTCCCCCCGCGGTTGAGGGGAAGCCCGGCCACCCCGAAATTGTCGGTATACACCTGGATGCCCGGGAAGGAGGTCGAGATGTGCAGCTCGAGGTCCTTACCCTTGAGGACGACGCGGTCGCGCTCGTCCCGGGTATCGAACTTGAAGGCGTGGTCGTATCCGCCGGTTACCCCGTCGAGGATTTCCGGGTCAACGAGGCTTTCGCCGATCTTCTTCCCGGTTGAAAAGTCGAGGGAGGGGCCGACCTCGGCAAAGCCGAGGGGAATGAGGGCCTCCCCGTACATCATCGCCTCGCGGGAACGGATGAGGAGCTCGTGGTCCTCGATGGTTCCCTCCCCGTCGAGGTTCCAATAGCTGTGGTTGGTGAAGGAGAGGAGGCTATCGCCCTTGGCCACCGCCTTCGTCTCGATCCGGAAGGTCGGCTCGACGTCGCTAAGGAGGTAACGGACCCGGACGGTCAATTCGCCCGGGAAGCCGCCTTCCCCATCGGGCGAGGTGAGATAGAAATCGAGGCGGCAGGTCCCTTTCTCGAGGAGCTCGATGTCGCTCCGCCACTTCTTGAAGGAAAAGCCGGACCGCCCGCCGTGGAGGGAGTTGGGGCCGTCGTTTTGCTCGAGGAGGTATTCCTTGCCCTCAAAGGAAAGGATCCCGCCCTTCAGCCGCCCGGCGACCCGCCCGACGCTTTTCCCGTAGTAGCCGGTCGAGCGCTCGTAGATATCGTGGTCGCGGGGGGTTTCGACGAGGTGGCGCCCCTGATAGAGGCAATCGTAGATCCCCGCCCCGATCTCGGAAAGGACGAGGGTGAGGCCGGAACGGCTCTCAAGGACGAAGTAGGCGCTTCCGCCGTGGACGGCTTGGGTGATTTTCATATGCTTTTGACGGCCGCTAACAAGATCAGGGCCAGTTCCTCCTCATTCAAGATCTTCGGGACGTGGTAGAGGGGATTGGCTTCCTTCGCCGCCTCATGGGCAAGGGAAGCGGCCGCTTCCTCCCCGAAAGAAGGAAGGGAAAGCCTCTCTTCGATTCCGAGGTCCCTTTCAAGGGCAAGGACCCGGGAAAGGAAGGCCTCGGCCTTTTCCTCAAGGGTTCCCGTGCTTCCCCCAACGGCCTCCTCGAGGCGGGCAAGGGCCGGATAGGCTTTCTTCCCGTAGGCGCGGAGGACATAGGGGAGAAGGACGGCGTTGAGGTAGCCGTGAGGCAAATGGTAGCGCCCTCCGATGGCGTGGCTCAAAGCGTGGGAATAGCCGACGTAGCCGCGGGCGAAGGCCCGCCCGGCGAGGTAGGAGGCCTTGAGCATCTCGAGGCCGAGGGAAGGGTCGCTCCTATTTTGGGCGAAAAGGCGCCCCTTTTCCAAGATGGTCCGCGTCGAAGCGATGGCATCGCGCGCCACTTTGCTGTCTTTCGGGCGGTTGAGGAAGCTCTCGAGGGAATGGGTAAGGGCATCGAGGAGTCCGTAGACGGCCGCCCGCTCGGGAAGGCTTTTAAGATAGACGGGGTCGAGGACGGCGAGGGAAGGAGTAAGGCGCGGGGACATGATGGCGACCTTTCCCTCCCCATGGGGCAAGGAAAGGATGGCAACCGGGGTGATCTCGCTCCCGGAGCCGGCCGTCGTCGGGACGAAGGCGGTAAAAGGAAGCTTCCGGTGGACCTTCAATAGCCCCCGGAAGGAGGAAACGTCTCTCCCTTTGTAGGCAAAGATGACGCCGGCGCTTTTGGCCACGTCCATGGCCGAGCCGCCGCCGATGGCGACGATGGCGTCGCAATTGGCCCGCTTCATCTCGAGGTAGCAGGCGTTGGCCGTGTCGAAGCCCGGTTCCCCGCCCGGGAGGACGTAAAGGGTCGGCTCGATGCCTTTTTCCCTAAGCCCGTCGAGCAAGGGGGAGGCCGCCTTCGAGCGCTCGACCGAGCGGGAAAGAACGAAGAGGGGCCGGACATAGCCCCGGGAGGAAAGCTCCTCGATAAGAGAAAGGGAACTCCCCTCCCCCTCAATGAGGCGGTGTTCGGGATAGTGGACCAGCCGGCTCAGGAGAAGAAGGACCCACTGGTAGCTCCGGGCAAAGGCCGAATAGAGGAAAAACATCTTCGGGAATCCTGTCTTATATATCCTACAACAAAGGAGCGACGAGGCGGAGAAGGACCCAGAGAAACTTCTTCTTGCGCTTCATCTTCCGATATTCCTCGGCGGTGACCTGTCGGCTCTTGGCAATTGTCTCAAGGAAGTCGTCCTTCATGTCCTTCACCGCCCGGCTTCCGGCGATGAAGGTCCCGTTTTCAAGGTGGAGGTAGAGGGAGCGGTAATCGAGGTTGATCGTCCCCTCGGTCGCCCACTTGTCGTCGGAGACGAACATCTTCTGGTGGACGAAGCCTGGGGTGTATTCGTAGATCTTGACCCCGGCTTTGAGAAGGGGGCCGTACTCGCTTCGGGTCAGCTCATAAACGGCCTTCTTGTCGGGAATTCCCGGGGTGAGGAGGCGGACGTCGACCCCGCTTTGGGCGGTGAGGCAAATCGAATCGCGGAGCCGGGCGTTGAGGACGAGGTAGGGGGTCGAGATGTAGACGTAGTCCTTGGCCCGGGCGAGGATGGCTTGGTAGACCCCGACCCCGACCGCCGTGTCGCTATAGGGAAGCTCGCCATAAGGCTGGACGAAGCCGTCGGAGACCGGGAAGCCCCCGGCCTCGTCGATGAAACGGTCCGAACGGTAGTATTCGTAGTCGATGGTCTCCTCGGGAGCGAACTCGCTCTTCCAAAGGGCGAGGAAAAGGAGGGCGTAGCCGTAGACGGCCTTTCCCCTCACCATGATGGCCGAGTCCTTCCAGTGGCCGAAGCGCTCCTCGTGGTTGATGTACTCGTCGGCCAAATTGATCCCGCCGGTGAAGGCCGTATGGCCGTCGATGACCATAATCTTCCGGTGGTCGCGGTTGTTCATCCGGATGTCGAGGAGGGGCTTGATCTTCCGGAAGACCCGGGCCTTGATGCCCATTTCGCAGAGCTTCTTGTCGTAGCCGACCGGAGTAGCCCCGAGGTTACCGACGTCATCATAGACGACGCGGACGTCGACCCCGCTTTTAGCCTTGCGGACCAAGATCTCGAGGATCTCGTCCCACATCTTCCCGGGCTTGATGATGAAGAATTCGATAAAAATGTAGTGCTTGGCCTTCTCGAGCTGCTTCTTCATCTCGGGGAAGGCCTCGTCCCCTAGGGGAAAGTAAGAGACGGCGCTATTGAGGTAGCAATCCCCTTCCGAGCCGCGCTCGATGAAGCGGGAAATGCGGTAGGAATCCTCGTCGTAGGCCTTCAGCTTCCGGAGGGTTTCCTCCCGGCTCGACTCTACCCGGAGGACCGAGTAGTAGCGCTTAAGGTATTCCCGCTGCTTCTTCGTCCGGAGCTTGTGGGCGAACATGAGATAGAAAAGGGCCCCGACGACCGGGACGGCGACAAGGAAGAAAAGCCAGGCCGTCTTGTACTCTTCCTCGGCCGAGGAATTGACGATGAAGACGGCGATGGCCACGTTGGCAACGAAGTAGGCAATGACCGCATAAAGGGCATAGTTCCCGTTCAAGGAACTGTCGGTCAATAGGTAAACGACGGCCACGAGGATCGCGAACTCGACGAGGACGGAGAGGATGGTGACCGCCTTTTGCCAAAAGCCGTTGCGCCAGAATTTCATGCTTCCCCGATTGTAGCCGATTTCGAAGACTTTGAAACCGCCCGCGGTCAAAGCAGACCTTAAATCCCTTGAAAAGAGGCAAAAAGAGGGCCTTTTTGCGGCCCTTTTTGCCCTTTTATCGCTTCAACGGACGGAAGATCGAGGCGAAATGGGTCATTTCTTCCCCGACCCTTCCCCCGTCGTGGGTAAGCCCCATCGTGAACGATGAAAGGTCGGCTTCCTCGCCCGAAAGGAGGGCATCGAAGAGGCGGAAGAGGGTTTCCGTATCGGCGGCTGCCTTCTCGTAGAGGTCGAGGAAGGACTCGTTTCGAAGGCGCCCCGAGAAGGGGTCGGGCCACGGGAAATGCTCTTCGTTGAGGAGATCGACATCGTTTTTGGAAAGTTCGATCTCGAGGTCTTCCCGGGCCGCGTTCGAGGGGTAATGAAGGGCTGCGACCTGGCTTTCCCGCCCCATGAGGAGAGTGACGAAAAGCTTCGAGAACCACCGCGGCTTGTTCGTAAGGCGAAGGACCGAGCGGTAATCGTCCAGCGCCTCGGCAAGGGAGGTTGGCCCCAAGCCCGGGATTTTCCGCTCCCCTAGGTAGAGCGAGGTCCCCCGGTAGGTC
>CASFWS010000050.1 GCA_949298295.1 uncultured Bacillota bacterium
GAAGAAGATGACGTTGAAGTTGTTGATGTTCCCGATGAAGGTCGTAAGGAGCGAGGGCCCGGTCACGAAGAGGACGTAGGGCATCGTCACCGACCAGAACTGGCGCCACTTGTTGGCCCCGTCGATCTGGCTCGATTCATAGAGGTCCTCCGGGATGTTCATGAGGATGCCGGAGGTCGAAAGCATCGTATAGGGAATGCCGACCCAGATGTTGATGAGGACAATCGTGAGCTTCGGCCAGAAGGCGTGGGTGAAGGCCAGGACGAAAGGATTGGTCCCGTCGTAAGGGAGGTCGGCCGTCGAGGCCGAGCCGGTACTCGTAACGAGGAAGGGGAAGGCCGTGGCCACCCATTCGCCTTTGATGTAGCGGCCCATCCCGAGGGATTTCGAGAGGCCGTCGACGTACCAGCTTTGATCGAGGAGCCAGTTGTTGATCGGGCCGTTGTCCGAGAAGAGGCTCCGCATGCAGAGGAGGGTGATGAACTGCGGGATGGCGATCGTCACGACGAAGATCGTCCGCCACATCTTCTTCAGCTTGATGGACTTCCGGTTGATCATGAGGGCCAGGATGATGCCGAAGATGTAGTTGAGGAACGTCGCGAGGACGGCCCAGACGAGCGTCCAGGTGAGGAGTTCGAGGAAGGTCGAGAAGAATACCTGCCCCGTCGCCCCGAGGCCGAAGGCGTTCTCCCAGCCGGAAAGCGACCACGTGAAGAGACGCTGCCCGGCCGATTGCCCGGCCCAGTCGGTGAAGGCGATGAGAATCGAGATGAGTAGCGGGACGATCGAGCAGCAGATGGAGCCGAAGATCGGAAGCGACATGACGGTGAAGGCGAAGCGCTCGTCGCCGAACTGCTTGACCTTCTTGATGAAGGGATTGGCTTGCCCGTGGAAGGGGGTCTCGCTCAGCTTGGCGTAGGAGAGGCTTTCGGCGTGCCGGGCCTTGAGGTAGGCCCCGCCCTTCTCGCTTCCGAGGCGGATGGCCGTCTTCAAATCGGCCTTGAGGAAGCGGAGGTCATAGGAGGTAAGCTCCGGATGCTCGGCCGCCAAAGCCTTGGAAACGGCGTTTTCGTTCTTCCCGAAGCTGAGATAGGAATAGGGATCGGCGAGGATTTCGGAAACGGCCTTGGCCGAAGCGGAACGCTCGGCGTTCTCCTTCTCGAAGGCGGCGAGCCGGAGCTCGTAGCTCCTCCGATAAAGCCCAACCACCTCGTTCATGCTCCGCCCGGCGAGGGCGAAGGGGTTGACGCGGTCGTGGTAGAAGAGGGAACGCCCCTTCTCCTGGGCCGGCTTCTTTTCCGAGCGGACGCCGCGGAGATAGATGCGGGCGGCCTTCTTGGCCAAAGCATAAGAGCAGCCGTAGACGCCGACAAGGCGGCTGGCGATGATCGGGACCGAGGTCTTGGCCTTGTCCGCGTACTTCACGGCGTAGGAGGCGCAGCGCTCCTCGTAATAGGCGAGGTAGACCTTGAGGTTTTCCTCGATGGGGCGGCCTTTCATCGCCGCCTCATCGAGTTTCCCTTCCGCTGGAGTCCCTGTCGCGGCACGTTCTTGCCCGGCAATGACGTAGCAACGGTAGAAGATCTTCGAGAGCTTCCGGCGAAGGGAGGCGTCCATCGCGACCTTGACGTTCAGGCGGTCGTCGATGGCCTTCCGGTTCGTCTTGGCCTCGCCCGGCTCGAAGGCCGCCGCGAGGTACTTATCCGGGTTCCGGAGAGCGTAGACGAGGGGGGCATCCGGCCCGACGAGGGAAGAGCCTTCCCCGCTTCCGCTCGCGCAGTCAGATAGGGTCTTCGGCGAGGAGAGAAGGGTAACCATCGCCTTGTAGTCGCGGGTCACCGCATAGTAATCGTTATATTTGTCGTACTTGTGGATGAAGCGGACGTAGCGGGAACGGGCCTCCTGGTAGACGGCGCTATAGCCCCGGGTTTCCTTGGAGGGAACGAAATGCCATTCGAGGAAGCGGGCGAAGACGTCGCTCAGCAAATGGGCCTCGACTTCCTTCCGGAGGCCGTCGTATTTCTCATAGACCTTCGTTTCGAATGCCACCAAGGAGCGCCGGGCCTTCGTGAGGGTTCCGGTGAGCCCTTGGGGGTTCGACTCGAGGCGGCTCCAGGGAAGGTAGCTCGCGTAGCGGGCTTCGATGACCCCGTAGCCGTGGTTTTCCATGAGGGCCTTCCGCCGGCCGCGGGCCGTTTTGCAAGCCTTGACGTCGTCGTAATCAGCGTTGTGCTCGATGGCGTAAAGGGCCCTCAGATGGGCGTTTTTGAAAGCCGGCTCGTGGTGGATGACGTAAAGATCATGGACGGCCCGGAGGTAGGAACCGTAGAAGACGAAGAAGATGAGGCAGAAGATCAAGGTGAAGATGCCTTGGACGAGGACGACGATGTTCCCGACGTCCTTAAAGGACTCCTTTACCTCGTCGTTCAGGGAGAGATTCCCGATGCTCATCCAGCCGGTGAGCCCCATCCAAAGCAGGAAGACGATCTCGACGGCCAGGTAGACGATTCCTTCGCCGAGGTGGCGGCTCTTGATGTGGGCCACCCCCATCACGAAGTAGGAGACCTTGCCGTAGACATCGACCTCATAGAAATTCCGATGGGCGCCCCTTAATCCGACAAAGGCAGCCCGGCCGAGGGAATAAAGGCCGTAGAAGATGCCGAAGACGAGGCCGAAGAGGGCCTTGACGGCATCGAAGAGGAAGCCGAGGATCCCGACCCCAATCTTCGCAAGGAAGCGTCCGAAGCTCCGTCCGGCGCTTACGATGGCGGGCTCGCTTACGAGTTCCCGGTCCAGATTGGCAGCCGCGCTGAAGTCCATCCCGCCTTCTTCTTCTTGAAAGGAAGAGTCATTGCGCTCGTTGTCGTTCATTCGCGTTTCTCCTTTTTCGAAAGGACGTTCAAGAAAGCGGGACAGGGCCGGAGAGCCCTGCCCCGCTTAGGCTAGGATTAGATGAGGTCGGCCGGGCGTTCCGGGGCTTGGTCGAAGCTGTAGGTCGTCCATCCGGTCGAGTTGATCATGTTCCGGATGGCCTCCTGCGCACCGCTAAAGGCACCCCAATCGAGGTTCTTGACGCAGGTCATGAGGTTCTGTATCGGATCCCAGTAGTTCCCGGTGACGTTCGGGGCCTGGGCATAGGTCCGGCCTTCGTCGATCATTTCGCTAAGGGCGTTGACGAAAGGCATGTTCGAGGTATCGGCGGCCTCCATGACCGAGAGGTTGCTCACGCCGTACTCGAGGTCGAGGTAGCGTTCCTGGTTGGTCGCGTTCGTCCAGAAGCGGCAAAGCTCCTTGGCGGCCGTGACGTATTCCTCGCCCTTGGTCTCGATGTAGTTGTTGATGACGAGGGCTTTGTAGGATTGGAAGGTGTGGAGCGGTTTGGCCTCGCCGTTCACCGTGATGGCGGGAAGGGGGGCGACGGCAATGTTCGGGTTGTTTTTCTGGAGAGCCGGGTCGTTCCAGAGGATGGCCGCGCCAACCGGGGTCTGCGAGCCGGCAACCATGCCGCCCTCGATGACGCCTTGGTCGCCCGTCCAGTTCCAGCCGTTGTTGGTGTATTGCTCCGAAAGGTCCCAAAGGGCTTCGACGACGTCGACGCCGGCTTGGGTGTAGTATTCGGATTCGATGGTATCGACCCCGTCTTGGTCGACGCCGACCCACTGGTAGACGTTATTGGCCATGAAGACCGAAGGGGCGTACCAGCCGGTCGCAAGGTCGAAGCAGAAGTCGACCCCTTCCGCGGCGCTCTTGGCGAGAATCCCATCAAGCGTCTGGATGTCTTCCTCGGAGTAAATCGTCGTGTCGTAGAAAAGGAGATAGGAGTTGTCCATCCGGTAGGGATAGCCATAGAGGGTCCCGTTGATGGAGAGGGAATCGACGGCATCCTGCCCGTCGCTAGTGGCGATGCGGGTAACGTCGGCCTCGTCGACCGGGAGGACGGTGTTGCTTTGGACGGCGGTCCGAAGGTTGTCGTCGGCCATGCAGATAATGTCGGCGGCAGTCGTCTTGTCCTGAACGAGCACGGCTTGCGTATCGCCCTCGCCCATCGTCTGGTCGATGTAGATGTTCCAGTCGGCGTACTCCTCGTAGGTTTCCTTGAAGGAAGCCACGATGGCGTTGATGACCTCTTCGTCGGTGCCCGGGCACCAAATGGAGAGGGCCGGCCCCTTGCTTCCCGGCGTGCAAGCCGCGAGGCCGCCGGCCACGAGGGCTCCGGCTGCCAAAAGCAGGGCCGATTTCTTCTTGTTAAACATTTGAATCTTTCTCCTTTCCGATCGAGCGCTTATACAGCTGCCGATTCTCCGTTTAACTGTTCCATATTGTAAGCGGTTTCTTTTCGCTCGCAAGGGGCGATTTTTCGTTTGCCCGCGAACCTATTTCCCCCGAGGCCCGCCCAAAGGGCGCCGCCGATGGCCTCGGGGGGGCAAAATGAATGCTTAGGCGGCTTGGACCCCGACGAGGACCTGATAGGGTCGAAGGGTCGTGGCCGAGGAAAGTCCCGAATCGGCGTTCAGGCTGTCGAGGTAGAGGTCGTAGCCGGCGAAGTCGACGGTGCTTCCCCCGCCGTTGCCATTGCTGACGGCGACCTGGAAACGCTTGTTCGCCCCTTCGAAGGTGCCTTCGAAGCTCCAGACGGCCGTTCCTTGGCCGACTTCGGCCATCGAGAGGTCGAGGTTCCCGTCCGACCCGACGTGGAGGCCGCTGCAGCCCCGCTTGAGGGCGATGAGCTTCCGATAGGCTTCGTAGACCTCGGGGTGGGAGGCTTTCCTAGCGTAGTCGATCTCGTTGACGGAGTAGTCGGCATCGTAGGAATTGCTGTTCCCGCCCTTCGTCCGGAGGAGTTCGTCCCCGCCGAGCATGAAGGAGGTGCCTTGGCTTAGGAAGGCGAAGGCATTGGCCACGACGCTCATCTTGGCCACCGTCGCCTCGTCGTAGCCCTCGACGCCGTAGTAGAAGCGGTCGAAGAGGGTGTAGTTGTCATGGCAAGTGACGTAGTTGGTCGTCTTGTCGGGGTCGTTGGTCTTCGTCCCGCCGTTATATGTCGAGCCGCGGAGGCCGTGGCGGATGGCGTCGATGTCCGAACCGCTCACGACGGTGGTCGGGGAGGCGCTTACCCAGCCCCGATCCTTGGCTCCGGCGAGGCCGCCCTTGATGAGGGCATCCCGCATCCCGTCGTTGAAGGCCCCGTAGCCTTGGAAGAAGCGCATGTTGCTTTGGTCGGCGAGCCCACCGCCGTAGGAGGGATCGTAGGCGACGGTCCCGCCGGTCCAGGGCTCCCCGTGGACGAAGATGTCGGGGGTGATTTCCTTAAGGGCAGAAACGACCTCGTTCATGCACTTGACGTCGAGGCAGCCCATGAGGTCGAAGCGGAAGCCGCCGAGCTTGTATTCCTCGGCCCAGAAGGAGGCCGAGTCGACGATGAACTTCCGCATCATCGGCATCTCGGAGGCGATTTCGTTGCCGCATCCGGTGCCGTTTCCGGCCGTCCCGTCGGCGTTGTAGCGGTAATAGTAGCCCGGGGCGAGGACGTCGAAGTTGCTACCGGCGAGGCCGTTGGTGTGGTTGTAGACGACGTCCATGATGACGTTGATGCCTTCTTCATGGAAGGCGGCCACCACTTCCTTCATCTCGCGGATCCGCACGTAGCCGTCATAGGGGTCGGAGGAATAGACGCCCTCGACGACGTTGTAGTTGAGGGGGTTGTAGCCCCAGTTGAAGGAGGGCTCGGTCTCGTCGTTGGCCTGGTCGAAGATCGGGAGGAGCTGGACGGCGTTGACGCCGAGCCCGACGATCGAGTCGAAGCCGGTGGAAAGCGTTTCACCGTCCGCGGAATAGGTGGTTCCCCGCTCGATGAGGCCTTTGTAGAGATGGCGGTTTTCCGCCGTCCCGCCCCAAGTTTCGGACGAGGAGACGTCGGCGACGTGGGTCTCGTAGATGACGAGTTCCTTCCGGTCGTAGGGAAGGGGCTCGACCTCGTCCCACCCTTCCGGGTTCGTCTTTGTGAAGTCGACGATCATGCCGCGGAGGCCGTTGACCCCGGCGCTCTTGGCATAGGGATCGACGATCTCGCGCCCTTCCGGATAGGCGCTGCTATAGACGGTGTAGGTGTAGTAGCGCCCGGAAAGGTCTTCGCTCACCGCGGCTGCGTAGACGCCTTTTTCCCCGAGGGTCATCGGGTAGGTTTCCTTCGCGTCGCTCCCGCGTTCGGCGTCGACGGAGACCGGGGTGCCGTTTTCGTAGACGTTCACCTCGATCCTCTGGCTCGTCGGGGACCAGACCTTGAAGGTCGTCGTCCCGTTGAGGACGTGGGCCCCGAGGTCGTCGCCCTCGTAGGTATAGGCTTCCTCGAACTCGTCGGTCTTGTAAAGGGCGTTGCGGTTGACTTCCCGCTCGAGGGTCGCCCCGCTCCTTTCGAAGGTGCAGCTAAGCAAATAGGTCTTCTCGAAGGAGGCCCGCTCGTCTTCCCCAAGGGAGATGACGAAGCTGTTGGAAGGCTTCTCGATGGTTCCCTCGATCGTCTTCGAGGAGGCGCCGTCGAGGATCTCGAGGGCATAGGAGGCGACGGGGTTGCTCGTCTCGACGGCAATCTCCGTGTAGCTGGAGAAGGCGGCGTTGGAGATGACGTCGGCCAACGTAAGGGAGGCGTCGGCATAGACGTTGGAGTCGCCGGTGGCGAGATAGATGTCGTAGGCCCCGTCGGAGGAGGGGTTCCAGGTCGCGAGGTCGACGTGGCGGTCGCCGTCGGGGTCCTTGGCGTTCCAGCTCCCGGCCGATTTCACGATGAAGTAGATCTTGTCTTCGCCCGTGAGGTCCCAGGTCGAGAGGGGGTAGGAGGCTACCGCCCCGTAGGAGTCGGAGCCGTTGAAGGCGTACTCCGCGCCCTCGAGGTCGTCGGTCCATAGCCAGAGGGCCCACTCATCGTAAGAACCGTCGGGCCGATTGTAATGGAAGCGGACGCTGGGCTCCTCGTAAGTCGGGTAGGAGGCCAGCGGGTCGTCGGTCGGGTCGGGAACGCTTCCCGCCCCCGCCGAGGAAGAGGAAACCCCGTCCCCGCCGCAGGAGGCGAGGCCTAGGAGAAGGGCGAGTCCCAGCCCTTTGAGCATCTTTTTCCTAATCATGGTTCACCTTTCAAGAAAACCCCCGGAACCGAGGTCCCGGGGGCAAGAGGTCGCCGATAAGGCTTAGGCGACGAGGGTCACGCCCCCGGCGATGGTGCCGGTGTAGGCTTTCG
>CASFWS010000051.1 GCA_949298295.1 uncultured Bacillota bacterium
TACATCGCCGACGGAGCCATCAACATCGAGGAACTCTTCGACGAGCTCGGCCTCGACTTCGAGGAAAGCGGGAGCGAGTCGGAGACCCTCGGGGGCTTCCTCACCGAGCTTATCCTCGCCGAGAATCTGAAGGTCGGCTGCAGCTGCGAATACGGCGGCTACCGCTTTACCATCCTCGCCCTTGGGAAACTTAAGGCCATACGCCGGGTCCTCATCGAGCCGCTCAAGAAGGAAGAGACGGAGGAAGAATGAGGCTCCTCGTCGTCCTTTCCGGCCTCCCGGGGAGCGGGAAGAGCTTCTTCGCCCGTTCCCTCTTGCCTTCTCCTTATCGCCTCCTCGTCGAGGAAGACGAAGTCCGGGAACGCCTTTGCGGAACCGATCGCCCCTATTCAATGCAAGCGGTCAAGGACAAAATGGCCCGGGAAGCGAGCTCCTTTCTTTCTTCGAAGGAAAACGCGGTCGTGTATTTCGAGGCCGCCCACCTCCTGAGCCGCGACCGCCTTGCTGCCCTTACGGCCGTTTCTTCTTGGGATAAGGCCGTTTTGCTATGGTTTTCGACACCGATTGAGGTTTGCCGTGCCCGGAATGCCCTCCGGCCCGCGGCCCGGCGGGTTCCCGATAGCGTCTTTGCATTCATGGCATCCTCCTTCGAGTCCCCGAGCAAGGAAGAGGAAAAGCGCTTTTCCTTCGTGTATGATTACGCGCAGCCTGCCCTTTAGGCAGGCCGGAGGTCGATATGTTCAAACGTAAATCGGGGGCTTTTTTCCTTCTCTTGGTTCTGTCGCTGGGATCTTGTGTCCCTACCCAAACGCTTTCTTCTTCGAGCGGCAGTTCCGAGGAGGCAGGTTCTTCCGTAGAAAACAGCAGCGAGGCTCCCGTCCGGCACGACCTCGTCTTCGACGGGAATAGCGTCCGCCTTTCCGATGGCACCTTTTCCCTTCCTAGCGGCGGAGCTTCCTTTTCCTTTGCCTACGAGGGTGGCTACCGCCTCGGGACGCCCTTCCTCTCCCTTTCCCGGAACGCCTCCTTTTCCTCGCTGAACCCCCTTCCGGGGATCGAAAGCGTCGACTTTACTTTCTCCTACCTCGAGGAAGAGGGCGAGGTTGCCCTTCTTCTCGGGGACGAAGGCGGCTATTACGCCCGGCTCCCCCTCGTAACCGGGACCTCCCTTTCCGCCGGGACTGATTTTTCCTACGGGTATTCGGCCTTCCGCCTCGAGACGTCCTGCCCGATTGCCCTCAGTCAAGGCTCCCTTTCCTTCGTCGACGAAGGAGCGGTCCCCCTCGTCGGGGTAAGCCTCGAGACGACGTCGGAGGATGCTCCCTTCGGCTCTTCCCTTTCCTCTTTCGTGGGCGGCGTCTCGGCCAGTTTCGCCGATGGCTCGACCCGCCTTTTGGCCGAAGGCGAGTATTCCCTTCTCTCCGAGGGAGACGGGGATCCGAAGCCGGATACTCTCCTTGGCGAATCCCACGCCGGGACCGCCCACCTAACGGCTTCCTATCTTGGGGTTTCCTCCGCCCAAGCCTCCTTCCGCGTCCATGACCCCGAGGAAATTTCCGCGGTTACGGCGATTTCCCTTCCTTTCGAAGGGGCCGTTTACCTCTATCCGGGGGAAACCCTCGCCGTCCCTTACGAGGTTTCGCCCGCTGAGGCCGAGGAAGCGGTGGCTATGACGAGCGACAATCCCTCGGTTATTGCCGTCGAGGGGAAGCGCATCCGGGCCCTCGAGGGCGGTAGTGCCCGGGTGAACCTAAGGGCGTCAACGGCCTCGGCCTCCTTCGACGTCATCGTGATCGATGACGAACGGGTCCAGGTCGCCCCGGGGAAGCTTACGGCTCGGGATTTCGGGGCCCGCTACGCCCCGAGCCTTGGGGAACAGAAGATCCTCGTCGTGCCGGTTCAGCTTTCCGGAAGCACTTCCTTCGAATGGAACGAGGCCGAGCTCGCGGCGGTGGAGGAGGCGACCTTCTCCTACGAGCGCTTCGACTCCCTCGTCAGCTATTACGAGCGGGCCTCGAACGGGCGCCTTCGCCTGAGCGGGGAAGTGGCCGGGACGATGGACAACATGTTCCAAAGCTCCTATAGCGAGAGCTACCTTTCCAACGATCCCGACGGCTCGCGCCTATTGGCCCTCTTCGAGGAATGCCTCGACTGGCTTTATGCCCAGGACATCGACCTCGATAGCTACGACTCCGACGACGACGGCCACATCGATTCCATCCACTTTTTCGTCGACGGCGGGGCCGATGCCGGATGGAACAATTCCCTTTGGCCCCACATGGCGACCGTGGCGATGGAAGCCGGCACCCTCGAGGAGCCGACAATCATGTCCTATTCCCTTAGTAATCTCGGCTTCCTCGGTTCCTCTGCCATCGCGACTATCCACGAGCAAGGGCATATCTACGGCATCGAGGACTACTACGACTATAGCGGCTATCTCGATCTCATCGGCGGCTTCGACATACAGGACCTCAACATGGGCGACTGGAATTCCTTCTCGAAGATGGCCCTCGGTTGGGTCGATCCCCTTTATGTCGATCTCGAGCTCGGCGAGGAAATCGAAGTGGAGCTCGCCCCGGCTGCCCTCGGGGGAAGCCCCCTTCTTCTTGCGACCGACTGGAACGGGACGGCCTATGACGAATACGTCTTGCTCGAGCTCTTCTCGCGCTACGGGAACAACGAGATTTCCTGGGACGAGTATTCCTCCTCTTACGGCGACCTCGGGGAGGGCGGAATCCGCCTTTACCACGTCGATGCCCGCCTGGCCTCGCGCCTATCTTCTTCGTCCCTTCTCTCCTATGTCGACGACTCCTTCCTCCTTCAGTCCGCCGGGCAAGATGAAAGCGAGATGACCTACCAAGTCGGCCACAACAACTCCTTCTACGGCTCCGACTACGCTTCCGACAATATCTCGGCCGATAGGTTGACCGGGGTCAGCCAGTACTATCTCCTCAACCTCATCCAGAAGGGCGGGACCAATACCTTTGCCGATCCCTATTCCCGGGACAAATACCTCGACGAGGACGATCTCTTCCTCACGGGCGACAGCTTCTCGATGGACGCTACCCTCGGCACTTCCCCCTACGGGGAAGAGTTCTTCCGTAACGGGGACTCCTTCAATAATGGTGACGACTTCCCCTATGTGATCGAATTCCTGGAGGTAACCCCGACCGGGGCCCGGGTTCGCATCTACCGGGGCGTTTGATTCCCCTTGGCTGTCCTAGGGGCCCAAGCGGCCCCTTTTTTGTCATATCAATGGCAAAATCCGCGGCAAAACCCCCTTCAAAATGAAAAAGATGGCAAGGCCAAGAAGCCTTAATGAGACGCCATTTGCTTTCATTTGGGTGCCTTCAAGCATTCCTCTTCCTCGCCTCTTCCTTCCTTCTTCTTTGGTGGAACGAAAAATCCCTTCCAGCTCAAGACAGCAAGGGCTACATGATTGGATAATCGACCATCTTGGAGTCCTTGGAAGGATAAGAAAAGAGCCGCGCTTGGCGGCTCTAGGATGAAGTTAGAGAGGCTTAGTAGGCTGCGCAGGTCCATTCGACGACGATGCATCCGCTATCGGAATCGTAGCTGATGGCCGCGTTCCCAGCCGGGTATTCCTCGCACTGGAAGGATAGGAGGCTTCCGTCCTTCCCTTCCGAGATGTCCTCAAAGTAATAAGGCGTACCGTAGATATCGATAGTCGTTCCGAGGAGCTGTTCGGAATAGAGGGACGTATTGGCCTCGTCGGTGAAGATCCGAATGGTAGCGGTTGGCATCCAAGTGCTGTCGTATCCGGTCGTGAGGGTCGCCCGTTCGTACTCGAAGGTCGGCTCGGCCGCGGCTTCGAAGGGGATGCCGTAGTCGGTCATGTTCCAACTGGCTTCGAGGCTCGACCAGGCGAATTCGGCCTCCCCGTCCGCGGCCGTCACGGTGAGGACGGCCGTGTTGACGGTGCCCATCCCCATGCTGCCCTCGCCGGAGCTCGTGAAGGTAACGTTCGCCGTTCCGACGGACTTGACGTCAAGTTCGACCGGGAGGAGCCAGCACATGGAATCGTAGTCGATCTGCATCTCGCTTCCAAGGGTCACGTCGAGGATGGTCGGGTCATCGATGTCGATGCTGATGGCGGTGAGGTCGAAGACTTCGTCCATCGACCCGGTTTCCGGATTGATTTTGAGATAAGCGGTATCGCCTCCGAGGGGGAGAGTCACGGTGTTGGTCGTTTCCATCGTGCCCCAGTCGGTGCTGCTCGTTACCGTAGCCCCGTTGGCCGTCGTCGAAGCAAACTGGTTCATCATGGGGAAGAGGGGAATCGAAGCCCCGCGGTCTTGGACGACGACGTCCTCGACGACGATGAGCTCC
The DNA here is from genome assembly GCA_949298295.1 of uncultured Bacillota bacterium. Taxonomy (GTDB): domain Bacteria; phylum Bacillota_I; class Bacilli_A; order RFN20; family CAG-826; genus UBA4951. Next base: position 4,351 of record CASFWS010000051.1, read on the forward strand.
GGCTCGATGACATCGCCGAAGTAGAGGTCGAAGGTCCCGGCCTTGGCGAAGGTGTAGCCGCTCCAGGAATCGGCCGGCTCGGTCAAAGCCTCCGGGTCGCTGGCCCCGGTGAGCTTGATGCTCCTCCCGTTGAGGGCGGTGGAGGGGGCAAAGACCGTGTCATAGGAGAGGGTCGGGGTGTCGCCGACTTGGAAGACGGCCTCGCCGAGGTCGTCGTAGCCGCTTTGCCCTTCGAGGACCGGGGTGCCTTCGATGCCGGTCACGTAGTAGCTGTCGAGATCCTCGAGAAGCGGGGCTTCCGGATCGGTCGCCGGGATTTCGCCGTAGACGATGTCGGAGGCCATGACGGTGCCGGTATAAGAGGTTCCGCCGGTGGCCACGGCATGGTTTTCATAGTCCCAGGATGCCACTTCGCAGCTGATGGTCGTGGCGATGACGGTGGTGAGGTCGTAGGTCGGGTTGCCTTCTTCGTCGGCCTCCCCGTCGACGAAGCTGAAGATGCCGGTGTATGAATAGCACTGGTAGTAGGAATCTTTCGGGGCCTCGTAATAGGCGGCAACGGTCACGCTATAGCCGTCCTCGTTGGCCGTGGCGGCGCGGACCTCGATTTCGGTGGCGGCTTGCTTGTTCCCGCCGTACCAGGGGTCGCCGGCATTGAAGCTCCAGTAGTCGAAGAGGCTCGCGAGGCTGTTTTGGGCGATCTGGTAGTCGAGGGTCTCCCGGACCTGCTCGGCCGTCACCGATTGGGTGCCATCGGCTTCGCCTTCCTCGACGACCATGCGGCGGCTCGCCTGGTTGGGTACCTGGACGTCGTAGTAGACGTCGCCGATGAGGCCGTAGTAGGAAGCGCTGGTCGTCGCCGGGCTAGACGAGTTGTTGACGGTGGTGGTAAGGGCCTCTTCGGCGGTGACTTCGCGGGTAATCGTCTCCTTCGTCGTCGAGTAGGCCGTCTCCCCGTTGATCTCGTTCGTCCAGCTCACGACGCTCTTGCTCATCAAGGTATCAAAGACACTCTTGAGGCCTTCGGAGGTCGTGAGGACCTCCGGAACCGTCGGGGCCGGGATGCTGCTCGACTCGGAGGAAGAGCTGTCCTCGCTCGAAGAGGAGCTTTCGGAGCCCGATCCGCCTTCCTCTATAGAGGAAGAAGCGGCGCCCGTTGAAGAGGTTGATTCCCCTTCGCTCGACGAACTGACGTCTGTCGGGCCGCAGCCGGCAAGGACGAGTCCCGCTGCGATGGCAAGAAGATACGCTGGCTTTTTCATTTGTAATGTATCTTTCTCCTTTCGTTGGTATTTTCGACAAATGTGGAAAAAAGAAACTAATTCTTTGATGAAACCGCTTTCATTAAATAAACATTTCCTTTTCGCTTACCCCGTTTATCCTTTCACGCGGGCGATAGGTGACCTGATAGTGAGGCATAGGTGGCCTACGCCTTTACCCTTATTTTGTTAGGAGGACCTGATGAAGAAACAATTTGTCCTGCCTGCTCTCTTGGCCGCTTCCTTCCTTTTTGCCTGCGAACCGGCCGGAAGCAGTTCCTCCGAGCCCGCCGGCGGCTCGGAAAGCAGCGCCTCGAGCCCCGACTCGAACTCTAGCGAAAGCGAAAACCCGTCCACGGAAGAAGGAAGTTCCCCCCTCCGGGAGCTCCGGAAGAGCCAAGGAAGGGAAACCCTTCCGAGCAACGGCGAAGCCAAGATGGCCATCGTGCCGGTCGCCTTTGCCCCCGAAGGCGACACGACCTTCGGCTACACAACCATTGAACTGGCCCGCCTCCGCCTCGGCCATTTCGGCACGACTTCCTCCGGGCAAAGGAGCGCTGTCGAATTCTACGACGCCTCCAGCTACGGGAGCCTCGAGCTCGACGGTGGGATCCTCGATACGGTCACCCTTCCCTCGACCTTGATCAGCTACCTCCAGGGCGTTTCCGCCCGCGGGGCGAGCGAAGTCATCTCCGAGATCTTCGAATATGTCTATGACGCCGTCTTCGTCGATGGCGGAATCGACCCCGCCTCCTACGACGGCGACGGCGACGGCCTCATCGACGGATTGACCTTGGCCTACAGCTTCACCAACGCGACCTACCTCATGGACATCCTCACCGATTCGGCCCTCCAAAACGCCGGCCTTCAGCTCCTCGTCGACGGCCTCCTCGACCAAAGCCTCGTCCCGGAAGGGGTGGGCGCCGCCTATTGGATGTGCGGGAATAGCGACCCCTACATGAGCCTCGTCGCCTCCTCGCAAACGGGGACGGCTACCTTCGTCTCGTGGGATTTCTCGAAAGCCTACCTCGAAGTGGCCCAGATGCTTGGTCTCGATGCCCTGAACGACGCCACCGGGGATAGCGAAGGCGACTACCGCCTCCCCCTTGGCTACACCGATTTGATGGATAGCGGCACCCTCGACCACAATCCCTTCAGCAAGTACCTCCTCGGCTGGATCGAGCCGACGAAGGTCTATGCCGATGCCCTCGAAGGCGAGACGACGATCGATCTTGCCCCGAGCAGCGAAAGCGGCGACGCCATCCTCCTTGCCCCCGAAGCGACCGGCCTTTACGACGAATACCTCCTCATCGACCACTACGAGCCGAGCGGCAACAACGCCTACGACGCGAGCAAAGGGCTGACCCTCCTTACCGAAGGCGGGATCCGCATCTACAAGATCGACGCCCGCCTCGTCCGCGGCTATGAGCACTTCGCCCTCTACGAAGGGGATCCCGACTATGCCGCCACGACCGTCGACGGCCTCGGTCAGAGCGTCAACTACATCTATGACTTCGCCTACACCAATGACTCGGTGAACCACTATTACGCCGACGGCATCGCCTCCAATTTCCCCCTCGTTACCATCCTCGATAGGACCG
>CASFWS010000052.1 GCA_949298295.1 uncultured Bacillota bacterium
GGTCCCGAGGATGTTGTCCCCGAGGAGCCCCACTTCCTCCATGTCCTTGATGGCCCGCTTCAGCCGCTCGACGGCAATCGGGTATTCGGCCCGGACGTAGAAATAGCCTTCGTCGGCCCCGAAAGCGTAGCCGGCGATCATCATCCCCTCAATGACCTCGAAGGGGTTGCCCTCGAGGATCGAGCGGTCCATGAAGGCCCCGGGGTCGCCTTCGTCGCCGTTGCAGACGATGTACTTCTTGTCGCTTTCGACGGCCGCGGCAAAGCTCCACTTCCGGCCGGTCGGGAAACCGGCGCCGCCCCGGCCCCGGAGGCCCGACTTTAAGACTTCGTCGATGACCTCTTGCGGCTTCATGCTCGTAAGGACTTTCTTAAGGGCCTTGAAGCCGTCGTAGCCGAGGGCTTCCTCAAGGAAATCGGGATTGATGAGCGAACAGCCGTGGAGGGAAATCCGCTTCTGCTTCTTGTAGAAATTGATGTCGTCTTGGCGGGCGACTTTCTCGTGGGTGACCGGGTCGACGTAAAGGAGATCCTCGACGATATGCCCGCCGACGAGGTCTTCCTCGACGATGCGGGAAACGTCCTTGAGGGTTACCTTCCGGTAGAGGGTATCTTCGGGGAAGATCTTGACGAAGGGGCCCTGCGAGCAGAAGCCGAAGCAGCCGACGTGGTTGCAAGTGACCCGGTAGCCGAGGCCCTTTTCCTTGATGAGCCGGCGGAACTCCTCGACGAGGTCTTCCGACCCGTTGGCGATGCAGCCGGTGCCGCCGCAGATGAGAACGGCGCGCTTGCCGCCCTTGCCGCTCAACTTGTCGTTGAAGGACGAGGTGCAGCTTTCGATTTCCCTTTCGAGGATTTCCGGCGTGGATAGGCGTTCCATTTATGCTTCCTCCTTGGCCCGGCACTCAGCGATGATGCCGGCTACTTGCCCGGGCTGGACCATCGGGTAGACCTTGCCGTTGATCGAAACGGCCGGGGCAAGGGCGCAAGCCCCGATGCAACGAAGGGCCTCGATGGTGAAAAGACCGTCGTCGGAAGTCTCTCCCGGCTTGATGCCGAGGAGCTTCTCGAACTCGTCGAGAACCGCTTGGGAGTTCTTCACGTAGCAAGCCGTCCCAAGGCACACCCCGACGACGTATTTGCCCTTCGGGGTCAACGAGAAGAAGTTGTAGAAGGTCACGACCCCGTAGATCTCGGCGAGGGGAATGCCCGTTTCCTCGCTCACGAGTTCCTGGGCCTCGATGGGAATGTAGCCGTATTTCCGCTGGATCTCCTCGAGGATGATCATGAGGGGCGAGGGTTCCTCCTTGTGGGAGGCACAGATCGCCACGATGTCTTTCTTGGCTTCGCTTCGAAGTGCCATTTCGGTCCTCCTAGTAAAAAAATACCGATATAGATTGTAATATCGGTAATCTTCGATTACAACTGAACAAACCGGTAATCTTTGGAGGCAAAATTACCGATATTTTCGAGGTTACAAGCCGCGCTTAGGCCCCGAACTTCGCCTCGTCGATCTTGAAGGCCTCGATGAAGGTGGCCGGAAGGGCGATCCGCTCCTCGATGGCCTCAAGGTCTTTGTCTTCGAGTTCCCGATCGAAGGGAAGGCGGGAAAAGTCCTCCGTCCCGTCGGAAATCGAGACATAGAATTCCTTTCCGATGAAGGCAAGGTCGAAAAGCCCGGAGAAATGCCTTTCGAGGTCCATGATCTTTTCCATCACGGTCGGGGTAAGGACGTAAAGGGCTCGGGTCGGATCGTCGCTTAAAACGGCAAACTTCTCGTCGAAGGCAATCGACTCGGTCTGGACGAGGCTCAATTGGCCAGGGTCGACCGTCCCGTTTTTCTCCTTCTTCTCGACGATCCGGACAAGGCCGCCGAGGTCGCGCCCGAGGGCAAAGCGGTAAAAAGTCCCCTCGGCATAGGTGATGTAGTGGGTCCCGTTTTTGCTATCTTGCTTCCGTTGAAGGACGTAATGGCCTTTCTCGAAGGGAATCCCTTCGTAGCGTCCGGCCATATAAAGGCTTCCGAAGTAACGGGAAGGAACATCGAAAAAGCCGGCATAGTCGATGACCTGTTGGGCGATGGCCCGGTCGGGATCGTAGACGATATCCCCAAACAGGGCCCGGCCCCGCCTTTCCTCGAGGAAGGCAAAGGCTTTCCTTTGATAGGCCGAGCGGAAACTCTTCCCATAACCATAAAGGACAAGGGCAACGACGAAGACGGCGGCAAGGGTCATGAAGAGGGCCACCAAAAGGCCGTCCTGAATGAGGTCGAGGCCGAAAAGGACAAACACCGCGATCAAGGCGAGGACGCCGAAAAGGGCAATAAGGAGGCCAACGTTCTTGAAGATGCTCCCTTTCTTCGCTCCTTTCGCCCTAAGAGCGGAAAGAGCCTTCTTGTCTTCTTCGCTTATGTAAGCCATTTTTGAACAAAAAGCGCCCGCAAAAGGCGCTTACTTTCCTTCAAAACTAGAACTTGATCTCGACGTCTTCCTTCTTCCGGTCTTCGGCCTCGAAGAAATCGCGCGGGGTTAGATGAAGATGGCGGGCGACGATCGAAGAAGGGAAAACGGCAATCTCCTGATTGAAGATCGAGACGTTGGAGTTATAGATCCGGCGGGCGCTTTGGAGCTGCTCCTCGACGTCGCTGACCTGGTTCTGAAGGCCGAGGAAGACGGTGTCGGCCTTGAGGTTCGGATAATTCTCGGCGACGGCCTGGATCGAGGCGAAGGCCCGGTTCAGGCGGCCTTCGATGGCGCTTTTCTCCTTCATCCCCTCCTCGGCCTTCGGAGCCCTTAGCCCGGTCGTCTTCATGATCGTCTCGGCTTCGTGCTTGGCGTAGCCCTTCACCACTTCCACCGACTTGCTAAGAAGGTCGTAGCGTTTGGTGAGGGCGACGTCGATGCCGCTCGAGGCCTCGTCGATCTTGACCGCGTAGCGCTTGAATTTGTTGTTGGTGGAAATCCACCAAATGAGGACGATGAGCCCAACGATAAGTAGGAGCCCGCCGACGACGGCAACCGGAATGATCCACGCAAGCATAGGAATACCTCTTTCGCCGACTATCATAGCATAAAAGAAAAAGGCCCCGAGGGGCCTTTCCTTGGTTGGAAGCTTACGCGCTCCAGCGAACGAGGACCAATTCGGCATTGTCGCCCTTGCGGGGGCCGAGCTTATAGGTCTTCGTGTAGCCGCCGACGCGGTCCTTCATCTTCGGGCCGATCTCGCGGAAGAGCTTGTCGAGGGCCTTGACGCCATTGGCGTCCTTGATGCCGTCGCGGAGGACGCTCGCGGCATGGCGGCGGCTAGCCAAGGTGTTTTCCTTGGCCAGGGTCACCATCGAGTCGGCGAGGGAAACGAGTTCCGGGGCGACGCCGCTGGTGACGGTCACCTCGTCATGGACGATGAGCTCGCTCACGACGTTGCGGAGCATCGAATAGTTCTTCGAGGCAGTATAGGCGGCCTTGAAGCGGACGCCGGTTTTGCCGTGGACGTTTTTTCTACCTTGTGATGCCATAAGTTATTCTCCTACGTAATCGCGGAAGTGGAGGCCGATTGAAGCGAGTTTCTCCTTGACCTCCTTGAGCGACTTCTTGCCGAGGTTGCGGACCTTCATCATCTCGTCCTCGCTCTTCTGGATGAGCTCCATGACGGTGGAGATGCCAGCCCGCTTGAGGCAGTTGTTGGCCCGGACGCTGAGGTCGAGTTCCTCGATCATCATGTCCTGGTACTTATTCTCTTCGTTGTGCTTCTCTTCCTTCACGAGGCGGAGGTTCTTGACCTCTTCCTTGAGGTTGAGGAAGCGCTCGAAGTGCTCAACGAGGATGTGCGAGGCCATGGCCACCGCCTCTTCCGGGGCGATGGAGCCGTTGGTCGTGACCTCGAGAGTGAGCTTATCGAACTTGTTGTCGCTGTCGACGCGGGTCGGCTCGACTTGGTAAGCGCACTTCTTGACCGGGCTGTAGTTGCTGTCGGTCACGATGGTCCCGATCCGGGAGATCTTCTTCTGGGCCTTGTTGATGTCGCTGGTGACGTATCCGCGGCCGCGGGCCACGTAGATCGTCATCTTGAGCTCGGCGCCCTCCGCGAGGTGGGCAATCTCGAGTTCGGGGTTCACGACCGTCACGAGCGAGGGGAGGTCGAGATCGCCGGCCCGAAGGACCATCGGTCCCTTGACGTCGACGTTGATGACCTTCGTCTCCGACTTCTCGTCGTCGACCCGAAGGACGAGGTCCTTGAGGTTGAGGACGATCTCGGTGACGTCTTCCTCGACGCCCTTGATGGCGCTGAATTCGTGACGGACGCCTTCGATGTCGAGGGCGTAGACGCTAGCGCCGGGAAGGGCGCTCAGTAGGACGCGGCGGAGGGCATTGCCGATGGTGATTCCGAAGCCCCGTTCAAGCGGAGCGACGACGAATTTGCCATAGTGCGCCACCGGGTCGCTGGTTTCTTCCTCGACCGTGAAGGGAAGGAAGGCTCCGGGGATGACGCTCTCGACGGTTTTAGTATCGTTAATAGGCATTTGCTATCCTCCTTGCTCGCCTGTTAGCCGCGGGTCCGCTTGGGCGGACGGCAGCCGTTATGGGGTACCGGGGTGGTATCCGAGATGGAGAGGACTTGGAGTCCGGCGGCGCCGAGGGCGCGGACGGCGCTTTCGCGGCCGGGACCCGGGCCCTTGACGTTCACGTCAAGCTGGCGGATGCCTTGCTCAAAGGCGCTCTTGGCCGCCGCTTCGCTCGCAAGCTGGGCGGCGAAGGGGGTCGATTTCTTGCTGCCCTTGTAACCGAGGGCGCCGGCGCTCGACCAGGCAATGACGTTGCCCGCCGGATCGGTGATGGTGACGATGGTATTGTTGAAGGTCGAATGGATGTGGGCGATGCCCCGCGTGAAGTTTCTCTTGACCTTCTTCTTCCGCGCGGTGGTCGACTTCTTGCCCTTTTTCTTCGTGTCTGCCATATCAGTTGACTCCTAAGTTAGCGGGTGGCCTCTTTCTTGTTGGCGATGGTCTTCCGCTTGCCTTTCCTCGTCCGGGCGTTCGTCTTCGTCCGCTGGCCGCGGACCGGAAGGCCCTTGCGGTGGCGGATGCCGCGGTAGCAGCCGATTTCCTGGAGCCGCTTGATGTTCATCGCGACTTCGCGGCGGAGGTCGCCTTCGGTCTTGAGCTTGGCGACCTCGGCGCGGATGGCGCCGAGCTGCTCGTCGGTCAAATTCTTGACCCGGATGTCTTCGCTCACCTTGGCGGCGGCGAGGATTTTCTTGGCGGTCGAGTCCCCGATGCCGTAAATGTAGGTAAGGGAGACGACGACCCGCTTCTCGTTGGGGATGTCAACCCCGACAATACGTGCCATAAATTCTATTCACTCCTTGATTAGCCCTGCCGCTGCTTGTGCTTGGGGTTGGGGCAGATGCACATGACGACCCCGTGGCGGCGGATGATCTTGCACTTGTCGCAGATCGGTTTGACGCTAGGTCTGACTTTCATAGTAATTCCTTCCTTCCGGCTAGTTTTTGTACCGGAACGTGATGCGCCCGCGTGTTAAGTCATAAGGCGAGAACTGGACGGTAACCCGATCGCCGGGAAGAATGCGGATGTAGTGCATCCGGATTTTGCCCGAAACGCAGGCTAGGACTACCGCTCCGTTGGATAGTTTCACCTTGAACATGGCGTTGGGGAGATTCTCCAACACCGTCGCTTCGACTTCGATGCAGTCTTCTTTGCTCAAGAGCCTTCTCCTTCCTGCCGAGTGAGGATCTCGGCGCCCGTTGAGGTGATGGCCACCGTGTTTTCGTAGTGGGCGGCATACTTGTGGTCGCGGGTGACGGCCGTCCAGCCGTCGGGGAGGACCCGGAGGCTGTTCTTGCCTTCCATCACCATCGGTTCGATGGCGAGGGTCATCCCTTCCCTCAGGACCGGCCCGGTTCCGGGGCGGCCGTAGTTGGGGATGTAGGGATCTTCGTGCATCGCCCGCCCGATGCCGTGGCCGGTGTACTCGCGGGGGACGCTATAGCCGCAGGCCAACGCGTGTTCCTCGATGGCGTGGCAGACGTCCCCGAGCCTGACGCCCGGGCGAAGCATCCGATAGGCGATTTCGAAGCACTCCTGCGTCTCTTTGATAAGGCGCAGGTGTTCCTCCTTCACGATTCCGACCGGATAGGTCCGGCAGGCGTCGGCGTGGTAGCCGTTTTTCCTGGCTACGAGGTCGACGGAGACGATGTCCCCGTCGTGGAGGATCTTCTTGCTCGAGGGAATCCCGTGGACGAGGACTTCGTTGACCGAGACGCAAGCCGCGCCCGGGAAGCCGCCATAGCCTTTTTCGGCATTGATGGCTCCCATTTCCTCCATCGTCTCATCGACGAGCTCGGCGATCTCGAGGGTCGAGACGCCGGGCTTAATGAAGTCCTCGAGGCGGGCGAAGCACTCGATGAGCACTTTCCCCGCCTCTTTCATGAGGCCGATTTCGGCTTCGGATTTGAGGACGATCATTATTTCCCGAGGAGGGCGAGCAGCTCCGACTGCATGTTGAGGATGGGAAGGGTTCCGTCGAAGCTATGGAGGAGGCCTTCCTTCTTGTAGTAGTCAAGGAGCGGCTCGGTGGACTTGTAGTAGTTCTCGAGACGGACCTTGAAGGAGTCGACGTTGTCGTCTTTCCGTTGGATGAGAGGAGTCCCGCAGTAGTCGCAGATCCCTTCCTTCTTCGGCTTCATGGTGTTGACGTTGAAGGAAGCGCCGCACTTCGGGCAAACCCGCCGCCCGGCAATCCGGGAGACGAGCACCTCGCTCGGGCACTCGATGTCGATCACGAGGTTGACCTCGCGGCCGATTTCGGGGCCGAACTTCTTGAGGGCCTCAGCCTGCGGAATGGTCCGCGGGAAGCCATCGAGGAGGTAGCCATTGGCGCAGTCGGGGCGCGAGAGGCGCTCCTTGACCAGTTCGCAGGTGAGCTCGTCGCTCACGAGGCCACCGCCGTTGACGATGTCCTTGATCTTGTTGCCGAGCTCGGAACCGGAAGCCATCGCTTCGCGGAACATGTCGCCGGTCGAGATGTGCGGGAGCTTGTATTCGGTCGAGATCCACTTGGCGTGGGTTCCCTTCCCCGCTCCCGGCGGGCCCATGAGGATGATGTTGAGCATTA
>CASFWS010000053.1 GCA_949298295.1 uncultured Bacillota bacterium
AAGGACGTCGACGGGTTTATCTTCGATTCGCCCTTCGAGCCCTGCACCCCCAAGGGAATCGTCGATTATCTTGCGTCCGTCGGCTTCCCCTTCGAGGGGAAAAACGCCGTTGTCATCGGCCGCAGTGACATCGTCGGCAAGCCTTTGGCCCGGCTGCTCACCCGGAAGAACATGAACGTCACCCTTCTTCATAGCCGCACTTCGGAAGAGGATAAGAAATTCTATCTTGGCCACGCCGATCTCGTGGCGGTGGCCATCGGACGCGAAGGGTATCTTGACGGGCGTTTCCCGCTCAAAAAGGATGCCTATCTAATCGATGTCGGCATCAACCGGGGGGTCGACGGAAAGCTTCGGGGGGACATCCTTCCCGGCCGCGAGGTGGCCTACCAATCCCCGGTTCCCGGCGGGGTAGGGCTCCTTACGAGGCTGGCCCTCATGGAAAACGTTTGCCTAGCATACAAGGAGAAGCGGAAATGAATTACTACATCGGAAATGAATCTGTTTACGGGTTGGAAAGAGCCGTCAAGGCCTCCGGGAACCCGATGCGGACGAAGCTGGATACGGGAGCAACCACGGAAAAGGACTTCTTACGGGCCGAGCGCCTCGGCGCGACCCGGGGTGGGGAAGGCCACGACAACTTCCTCAAGGGCATTACCGTCCAAGTCGATATCGTCGCCCCTCTTTATTGGTGGAAGGAGGCCCAGCGTTACCACTGGTTCGATTTCATCTCAAGCCAATCGACGATGCACTGCCTCCTCAAGTTCGACATCGCTTCCCAATGCGTTGAGGAAACCGATCCTCTGATCATCAAGCGGATCGAGGAACTCGTCGCCTCCTATAACGAGATTCCCGACGAGAAGCCCGAAGACAAGAAGCGGGCTTGGCGAATTATCGTTGCCTCCCTCCCTTCGGGTTTCTGCCTTGGGGCGACGATGGTTACCAACTATCAGCAGCTCAAGACGATGTATTACCAGCGGCGGGGACACAAGCTGAAGGAGTGGCATGTCTTTACCGACTGGTGCCTCACCCTTCCCCGTTTCCGGGAATTGCTGGGGATCAAAGATTGATTCGTTGTAATAAAACGGGGCCTTTCTCCGTTTCTTAGGCGGGGAGAGAGCTATGAAGGAATGGATAACCTTAGCGACGTCATTGAGGAATTGCGCCTTGGGAACAACGCGCGCTTCCCTCTTTTCTACGAAGAGACCCACCGCAAGGTCTTTTACGTCGCCTTGGCCATCCTCGGGGAGGAAGAAGCGACGAAGGACGTCGTCCAAGATACCTATGTCCGCTTCATCTCCTCGCTCTCGCGGTTCGAGCCCGGCTCGAATCCCTATGCCTATCTAGCGACGATTGCCCGGAACCTCTCCTACGATTATCTCGAGAAAAGGAAACGGGAAACCTCCTTCGACGAGGCCATCGGCTCCGAAGAGGAAATCGGCCAGAAAATCTCTTACGAAGGCCTCGACGAAGTGAAGCGCCTCCTCGCTCCCTTGAACGAAAGTGAGCGGGAAATCGTCGTCCTCCACGTCCTCGACGGGCTGAAGTTCCGCGAGATTGCCGCTATCACCAACAAAAAACTCTCGACCGTCCTCGTCGCCTACAACCGCGCGATCAAGAAAATGCGGAGAAAGGAGGAAGAAAGCCAGTGAAGAAAAAAGACATCGAAAAGAAACTCCTCGAAGCCGCGAGCCGGGTCGATCTTCCTTCTGATCTCGAAGAAACATACCGTCTCGTCAAGCAAATCCCGCCCGAGGTTACTCCCTCTGCCAAGAAGAAACCCTTCCCTTGGAAGTGGGCCGTTCCCTCGGCCGCGGCTCTTTCCTGCGTCCTGGCCCTGGCAATCGTCATTCCTTCCGTCCTTGGGGACGCTTCCCCGGGTGAGGGCCCCGGCAGCTCCGCCCTCGTTCCGCCCACCCCGCTTCCGGGGGAGATGACCGAGGCCGAGGCCGGTGCCATTTCGCGGCAAGCCGTTGCCCTTTTCGCCTTGGCCCCTTCCTTCGAGGAACTTTCTCCGACCCTATCCCTAGCCCGGCGGATGGAACGCTTCGAACGGGACGAGGAAGCCGACTCCTTCCTCACCCTTCAGGAGAAAGAAGAAGTGGCCAACGAAATCGAGGACTTCATCTACATGGTCGAGGAAATCCAGACCTCCGGGGCTTGGCACGTCGCCTTCGATCCCTCTTCCTCTCTTATCACCGTCGAAGGAGCGGAGACCTTCCTCATCTCCTATTCCGAAGAGGTCGTCGACGCGTCGACCCAGCTGTTCTCGGGAACCATCTCCTACGAAGGAGAAGGCGGCTCTTCCTTCGCCTTCGAAGGGCGGATCGAGACCGAAGGCGAAGAGACGAACATCAACATGGACCTTGAAGTGCCCGGCGGCTTCATCCGGGTCGAGCAGGAAATCGAGGCGGCCGAGGACGAGTACCGCTTCTCTTTCTACAAGGAAGGGGACACCCGTCCCTACCGGGAAATCGAGTACGAAAGCGAAATCGAAGGCCGGGAAGGCGAGTCGCAAATCCAGGTGCGGGAGGGTGCTTCCACCGTCGAGTGCGAGTTCGAATACCAGCCTAGTTCACCCGAGGCGGCCTTAGGGGACGAGTTCATGTGCGAATACGCAAGCGAGGGCCCTGACGGGGAACTCGAGGCCGAGGTCTTCATCGCGAAGATCGAAGGCGGGCATTCCTATCGTTTCGCGGGCGACGGAACCCCCATCGAAATCGTTCGCTAAAGGCAAAATCCTCGCAAAGCCCCTTTGAAATAAGGGGTTTTCTTTCTATTTCATAGAAAAGGGCAATCAAAAAAACAATTTTGCGCTTTGTTGTAATAAAAGGGCGTGTCACTCCGTTTGGTTGTCGTAAGTGGTCAAAACCACAAGGAGAACCAAAATGAAAAAAACCCTAATCGGCGCGGCGATCCTCGCCGGCGCGACCCTCGCCTCTTGCACCGGAAACCTGCCCGGAGATGCCTCTTCAATGCCCTCAACCCCCAACGAGGGAACGTCCGAGACCATCGGCGAGCAGAATGCCTACCTGGCCCAAACTATCATGTCGATGAACCTTCTTGACGGTTCTTCCGTCCCCTCGGTGGCGGCTAGGCGGGCCCGGAACGTTGATCCTACCGTCTACGACGCCCTAGCCGAAGACATCCTCTCCGGCATCGAAGGAATCGCGGCCATCACTTCCTTCAACCCGGCCGAGGTGGTCGAAAAGACCTCCGACAAGGCCGACTACGCCAAGCTTTACACGATTACGATGAACGGCCTCGACGGGACAAGCGAGACCTACGATCTCTACTTCAACGAAGAAACCCAGGTCTACGAAGAAGATGAGGGCGAAACCGAGACGGTCACGACCCTGCGGGGACTGGCCATCAAAGACGGCGTCGAATTCACCCTTAGCGGAATCGAAACCGAGGAAGTAGAAGGGCGGGAAACCGAAACGGAGCTCGAGCTCAAAATCAGCCGCGACCGTTCCAATTACGTCCTCATCGAGCAGGAATTCGAGTTCAACGAGAACGAGTACGAATATACCGTGGTTGAAAACGGGCGCGAGGTCGCAAGTAGCGAGTACTCCCTCGAAACCGACCGCCGAGGCAACGTCGTCATCGCCCTTGAGCGGGAAGAGGGCGGCAAGGAATTCGAAATCAAAGTCCTTTCATCGGAAGCCGGCCTTCAGAACGTGATCATCGAAATCGAGCACCCCACCCTCGGGGAAATCGACGGCCGCGTCGCGATCAGCCTCGACGAGGAAGGGCGCACGGTTTATACCCTCACCTTCTTCGGGTACGAGAAAACCTACGTCAAGACGGTTGCCTAAGGCGCCGAAAATGAAAACCCGGTCGGATGTCCGGCCGGGTTTTTCCGTCTTTATTCTCCCTTGGGTTCGTCGATGGCTTTCGGCCCGTCGACTTCCGGGGTATCGCTTCCTTTGCCCGGAACGGCGTCGGCCTCGTTGGCCGAAGCCTCGGTTGCCGTTCCCTCGATGATGTCCGAGACGACGATTTCGGTGCTTTCGGTTGGTTCCGAAGACGGCCCTGCCTTGGCCGCTTCCTTCTCCGCCTTCTTTTCGAGATGGCGGATATAGGCCCTTCCGGCAAGCTTACCGATGATGAGGAAGCCGATGAGGGCAAGGAGGATGCCGACGACGATGAGGGCGACTTGGATGAAGTTCCGGGCCTCGCTCATATAGGCGAAGACGAGGCTCCCGAGGACGATGGCCACGACTCCGAGGACGATTTGAAGGACCGGGAGATAGACCGGATAGATCTTTCTTACGAGGAATGCGACGGCAAAGGCTATGAGGGCAGCCCCGGCAACCCGGAGGCTGATCCCGATGAAGTTAGCGAGGAAGAGAACGATGGAATTGAATGCCGCGGTGCTATCGGAAGAGAGAACGACGAGGGAGATGCCGAGGGCCAGTTCGAAGGTTCCTCCGACGACCATCGTGTATTGGAGGCTTGAGCGGGTTTCGTAGCTCAGGCGAAGGATCGGAAGGAAATTGACGACGACTTTGATGGCTCCCGACAGAATGAGAATGATGCCGACGACCATGATGATGGTCGTTTGGAACGTCTCGTCGCCGGAAAAACAAATGGCCAAAATCCCGCTGGCGATGAAAAGAAGGGCTTCGATAATATCGATTGCGGTCTTGGCTGGCGAATCCTTTCCGAGGCTGGGAATTTTGTTTTCTTTGGTGTTGGACATGGTTTTGTCCTCCTTGGCATGATTCTACACTCTATTGGAAAGGAGAAAGAGGGCCATTTCCTCTTTAATCAAGCCGCCTTCTCGATAAAATTACTCGGAAAGAAAGGTTCTAAATGATCAAAAAAGCACTTATCAAGTCCTACGCCGAACTGATTGTAAAAGCCGGCGGGGCGATTAAGAAAGGTCAGGAAGTGGTTATCCGGGCCCAAGTCGAACTCGAGGATTTCGTCGAGGTGGTGGCAAGGGAATGCTACCGTCAAGGCGCAAGCCGCGTCGTCTACGAGTGGCAGTCGTCCAAGCTTAGCCGCCTCGAGGCCAAGTACGGGAAGGAAAAGGTCTGCTCGGTGCCGACCCCGATGGAAGTGGCCCTCCAGAATTACGAGACCGATTCGCTTCCGGTCCTTATCTGGCTCGATGGGGACGACCCCGACGGCCTCGCTGGCGTCAACGTCGAGAAACTTGCCCGGATCCATCAAGCTAAGATGCGGATTTTCGGGCCGATTCGCCAGAAGCGGGAAAACAAGTACCAGTGGACGATTGCCGGCGTCCCGACCGTCGCTTGGGCCAAGAAAGTTTTCCCGGCCCTTCCTCGCTCGCAGGCGGTGGAGGCCCTTTGGAACGCCATTCTCAAGGCCTCGCGGGCTTATGACGGCAATGGGCTTGCCAACTGGGAAGAACACGAGAGGAACCTGAAGGATAAGTGCGAGAGGCTCAATGCCCTCGGCCTTCGGAAGCTCCATTACACCGCCGGCAACGGCACCGATTTCACGGTCGGCCTCATCCCCGGCGTCATTTTCCTCGGCGGCGGAGAGAAGACGACCTCCGGGACCCTCTTCCAGCCGAACATCCCTTCGGAAGAGGTTTTCACGACTCCGATGAAAGGAGAGGCCAAAGGCATTGTCTACGCCTCGAAGCCCCTCTCTTACCAAGGGCAGCTCATCGAGAACTTCTCGGTTCGCTTCGAAAAAGGCAAAATATGGTCAGTATCTACATGACGATTCGGGAGAAGCCATTAACCGAGCTCCTCCATCCATAAGATTTACAGATTTCAGGCAGCCTGTATCTGTCTGTTCTTCACCTTTTCTGCCATCAAGACTGCATTCGAAGTATGTATGCCGAAGAAAATCCAAAGGATTTCGGTCTTCCTGTTCCTTGCCCTGACCTTTGCCAGTGAGTAGTGTTGCTTGTGTGTGCCGAAGCTCCCTTCCAGACGCGTAGCCCGTTCCCTGCTGAGTTCCGAACGTAGTATCCGTCGCAGCTCCTCATCCTTGGCTGCCCGTCCCTTACGGACGAAGGAGGTGGCAATCCCCTTTTCCGTACAGAACTTCCGGTTCGCGTTGCTGGCATAAATGGAATCGGCGGCAACGGCTGTCACCTTCCTGCGCATGAGCCTCTGTTGGAGGTTGATGCATTCCTTCAGACGTATACCTTCATTGAAAGCATCAAAGGAAAGGTGTTCGATGAAGGAGATTCCGTCTACCTGTATATTGTTCACCTTGGCTCCGAACTCGACCGGCTTGGTTTCCTTCCCACGCACGATGGGGCGTACATAGTGGCGGTCTATACTGACAATACGGTCACGGACATCCTTCCTGCCGGCAAACAGCTGCTTCTGCTGCTTGAATGCCTTCCTTATGACTGACAGACGCCGGTGGTAGTCTGACGTATGTTCAAGCTGTCCTTTATGGTCGGCATGGAGACGGCCGGTCTGATACAGCAGCTTCTCCAGCAGGTTGAGCAGCCGCCTTTTCAACATCCGGCTGCGTGAGGCCTTACGTCTGCGCTTCCTGCTGTACGCAAGATATGCACGGCTCACGTCACCCCATTTGTTCCTCGGACGGCGGACACCAAGTATCCGACAATCCTCGCAGAGATGACGGTGAAGCCATTCCACACTTTCCCAAAGCAGTTTCAGGTCAGTGGGATGACGCATGTAGCTTTCATAGCAGGTGGCATCGCTCATACAGACGTGAAGGTTTTCCAGATAGGGACGCCAGTGTTCAGCAAGTATGCACTGGAAGGCATCCATATCCAGCTTTTCGGCCAGTTCCTGACGGATTGCACTTACTATCTTGTAGTTGGTGACCGGATGGGACGGATCGATTAATATACCACAGAAGAGCTGGAAGTGGATGTTCCCGTTCAGATGTTCTATCAGATGACGATCGGACAGGCCGGTATAGGACTTCAGAACCATCAGGGCTATCTTGCCGGTGGCAGAAAAATAACCTTTCCGTCCTAAAGGGGAATCCTTCAGTCCCATCTTCCGGGCGATAGAGGAGAAAGGAAACAGCGAATGGATGCGTCCCAATTCACTGCTTTCAAAACTTTTCTGATAATTTTTCAGAATATCGAACTCTGTAAAGCCTAAAGTAGGCTGAATCTTTAAAATATTTT
>CASFWS010000054.1 GCA_949298295.1 uncultured Bacillota bacterium
GACGAAGGTCGTCTTCCCCTTCATGATGTTTTCCATGCCTTTGGAGATGAGACGCTCGGTCCGGGTATCGATGGAACTCGTGGCCTCGTCGAGGATGAGGATCGGAGGGTTCCCGACCGCGCAGCGGGCGATCGAAAGAAGCTGCCTCTCGCCTTGGGAAAGGGAGGCGTTATGAGCGTCGATGAAGGTGTCGTAGCCCCTCTTGAGCTTCCGGATGAAGCTGTCCGCGCAGGCGATGCGGGCCGCTTCCTCGCAATCATCGTCGCTCGCCTTCAGGTGGCCGAAGCGGATGTTGTCGTAGATGGTCCCGGAAAAGAGATGAGTGTCCTGGAGGACGAGGGTCATCGACCTCCGCATCGAGACGCGGTCGATTTCCTTGATGTCGATCCCATCGATAAGAATCTCGCCCGAATCGATGTCGTAGAAGCGGGTCAGGAGGTTGGTGATCGTCGTTTTCCCGGCCCCGGTCGAGCCGACGAGGGCGATCTTCTGCCCCGGGTGGGCATACATCGTGATATCGTCGAGGATTTTCTGCCCCGGGAGGTAGGAGAAAGAGACGTGGTTCATCTCGACTTCCCCGCGGACGGGCTTCACGGTCGTCCCGTCGGTCCAGTAGAACTTCCCGTCCTCGGCCTTGTAGGACCGCCACTTGGCCTTTTGGAGCGAGGGTTCCGGGGGCTGGTCGACCATCTGGAAGATCCGCTCGGCCCCGGCCAGAGACGCTTGGATGGCCGTCAAGAGGTTGGAAATGGAATTGATGGGGCGAGCGAGCATCCGCATGAAGACGACGTAGGAAAGAAGGGTGCCGGCGGTGACGGAGAACCCCCAGTCGGCGCCCACCACGATGAGGAGGGAGCCGATCATGATGGTGACGGCCGTCGCCATGTTGTTGATGTTATTGACGATCGGGACGTTGCAGGAGGAAAGGAAGACCGACCGGCGGTTATGGATGGTATGGACGTAGTCGATCGACTTGAAGAGGCGGGCCATGTCCTCTTCCTTGTTGAAGCATTTGACGACCTTGAGACCGGAAAGGGCTTCCTCGGCAATGCCGTTGAACTCGCCCATCGAGACCTGGGTCTCCGAGAAGGCCCCGACCGAGCGGTGGACGTTGAAGCTGACGATGACGGCCGCGGCCAGTTCCATCATGCAGACGACGAGGGCCAGAAGCCAGTTGACGAGGAAGATGAAGATGAGGATCCCCACCATCATGATGACCGAGGTGAAGATCTCCATGATCCCGGTATTAAAGAGCTGGGCCAAGGCGTCGACGTCGTTGGTGAACCGGGACATCGTGTCGCCGTGGGGCGTCTGGTCGAAGTAGCGGAGCGGCAGCTTCTGCAGCTTGTCGAACATGTCGTTGCGGAGCCGCATGAGGGAGGAGGAGCCGATTCTCGTCATGAGATAGACTTGGGCCGACGAGAGGAGGAAGCCGACGACGTAGACGGCCATCATCGAGCCGATGAGGACGCCGGTGAGGGCAAAGGCTTGCTCATAAGGGGCCGCCGCGTGCCAGTGATGAAAGTGACGAGAACAAAGAGCCATTTGTCGGGCCCGAGGTAGCCCATGACCCGGAGGAGGGACTTCCAGGAATGCTTGGGCTTGCCGTAGCCCTGCCGCCTTTTCGAGTAGGCGGCGGTAATCTCCTGATAGCCTTCCTTCCCGCAGGAATACTCGATGCGGACGTCGTTGACGACCGGACCCTGGCCGGTAGACGTGAAGCCGTTGAGCTTTTTCATCAGTCCACCCCCTTCCGCTGGATTTCCTCGATTTCCCGATAGATCTTGCAGTCCTTGAGGAGTTCCTCGTGGGTTCCCTTTCCGACGAGGGCTCCGTTGTCGAGGACGAAGATGACGTCGCAATCCCTTACCGAATCGATCCGCTGGGCGATGAGGAAGACGGTCGTTCCCTTGAGGCGGTTCCGGAGCTGCGCGTGGATGCGGGCCGAGGTATCGGTGTCGCAAGCCGAGGTCGAGTCGTCGAGGATGAGGATCTTCGGCTTCTTGATGACGGCCCGGGCGATGCAAAGCCGCTGCTTCTGGCCGCCCGAGACCGACCTCCCGCCTTGGGTGACCGGCGCCGAGAGCTTGTCGGGGAAGGAATTGACGAAGTCGCTGGCCTGGGCGATGTCGAGGGCTTCGTAGATCTCGGCATCGCTGGCTCCCTTTTTCCCCCATTGGATGTTGCTTCGGATGGTGCCGGTGAAGAGGACGTTGTTTTGGAGGACGACCCCGATATCGTTCCTAAGGGCCTTGAGGGAATAGTCCTTCACGTCATGGCCGCCGATCTTGACGGTGCCGGCGGTCGGGTCATAAAGGCGCGGGATGAGGTTGACGAGGGAACTCTTCCCGGAGCCGGTGCCCCCGACGATGCCGACGGTTGTCCCTTCTTCGATCTTGAAGGAGAGGGGCCCGAGGGCCGGCTTCTTCGGATCGCCGACGTAGGAGAAAAGAACGTCGTCGAACTCGACCTCGCCGCTAGAAAGGGCGTCCGGTTCGAAGCCGTCATGGGGTTCCTTGGGGTCGTAGAGGATGTCGATTTTCTCGGAGAGGAGGCGGTCGATCCTTTCCTTCGAGGCCTCGGCCCGCCCGTAGTATTGGAAAAGCATGGTCATGTAGGAGAAAGCCATGGTCAGAAGGGCGGCGAAGGAAGTGAGCATCGATAGCTCGCCGGCATCGAAGAGGGGGTTGCCGTTGTTGAAGAACTGCCACAGGGCGTTTCCGTTGGCGGTATTGATCATCGAGAAGCCGCCGAAGAGCTGGATGAGGCCGATGGTGACGTTGATCGAGAAGGTCGTGATGGCCGAGGAAAGACCCATCTTGGAAACCGAGGAATAGGTAACGTAGGTGAGGTTTTCGTTGGCCTCCGCGAACTTCTCGTCCATGTAGCCCTCCCGGCAGAAGGCCTTGACCTCCCGGACGCCCTCGGTGTCCTCCTCGACGTCGCGGTTCAAGTAGTCGATGGCCGTCTGGGTCATGATGAATTCCGGCCGGGTCTTCTTGATGATCAGCATGATGATCCCGAAGGCGAGGATGGTGAGGGGGACGGTGATGGCCCCGATGAACCAGTTGAGGGAGAAGATGAAGGCAAAGCAGAAAAGGATCATGAAGCCTTGCTTGGCACCCATCCGAATGAACATGAGGACGAAGAAGCGGATGTTGTTGCAGTCGTTGGAAAGCATCGTCGTGAGCTTGGAGACAGGGAATTTGGCGATGTTGGAAAAGGAAAGTTCCTCGGCCTTTCCGAAAATGGTATTCCGGAGGCGCTCGACGAAATCGCTCGAGAGGATGGCGCACATCTTCATGCCGATGGTCTGGAAGAGGATGGCAAGGAAGGCGCAGCCGACCATGAGCCCGCCAAAGAACCAAACCGAGGACATGGCCGGCTGGTCGATTCCGCCCCCGACGATGAGCGGTTGCGGGGCCCCTGATGGCGTCAGGGCGCCATACCCTTCGACCCCGTAACGGATAAGGAGGCCGCTCATGAAGGGAATCATGATTTCCATGGCGACGTCGAGAAGAATGATCAGAACGTAGATGACGATGTACTTCCAGCTAGGTTTCAGGCAAGCGAGATAGATCGGAAGGGTCTTCTTCCGGTCCTCTTTCTCGATGGCCGCATCCTTTTTGCTATATGAAAGCGCTTCGTAAGCCCGTTGCCTTATAGCTTTGGCTTTCTCCCGCATCCACGTTCCTCCACGAGAGGCGGATTATATACCTTCTTCAGGCCCTTAGGGGAGCCATCGAAGAAACAGTGCCCCTTTCCTTTAGCTAGACCAATGAGGTGTGTGCCCGTGTCGGGACGTGGGAGTCCCATTAAAGGTCCAATTTCATTGCGTCTATTACGATGGTCCGTAACGACAATTTTGCAAAAACTATCGTCAGTCTTAAAAGGAAATTACTTTCGGATCAATACCATCTGGCTGCGAGATTTCAGGAATATCAGAAAGGAATGTCTCTACCATCGGATCCATGAAAACTATGAAAGATGCTCGTTAAACAGGCCTTAGCAGAGGAATAACAACTAAACGGCAAAGTAGTTACCGACTTACAGATTCCTTAGATGATTAAATGCGAAACTATTCTATGTCAATTTCTAGATTTGGAATGATTTCCCTGATTGATCGGTCAGAAACCAAATCAAGGAAGGAATCGTAAGAATCGACCTTCTTATCCTTCAAGGCAAAATGAAGCGAGTTGACTATTGCGTCCGAGAACGTCTCGGCTTCCATATATTTCTCGTCGTTGGAACCGTCAGTCTTCAACTCTTCTTCAGCCAGAATTAATAACCCCATTCTGACGTAAAGGAGAATGGTATTCTCAATCCAATAGTAGACGGGTCCTTTGAAACCATCCAACCTTTGGCGGAGAAGGTAATAAAGGGGGAAGCCATCCTCTTGGTCATGCCAAAGGTCGGCAAAGATGCCCTCAAAAGGCGGGTGCTTTTTCTCGAGGTAGTCGATCGCGTCTTCTTTGACGATGCGGACCTTCTCGCTATAGGGGAAGCGGGGGAGAAGCTCTTTTCGGAACAAGGCGATGACGCGAGGGTCGTCGTCGACGATAACGATTTCCCGGACGTCTTTCTTAAGGGAAAGGAGGTAAGGGATGTAGCCGAGCCCGAGCCCGAGGACCAGGACGCGGCCGCTCAGCTTTTGGGCGGCTTCCCGCATCGTCTCGATTTCATGAGGGCACAAACTCATCCAAGTGCGGTCCCCTTCGCTTATCGATGGATAGGTAAAATCGCGGTCGAAGTAGCCATATGGTTGGATTATGAAGCCAGGATTCCCTTCCTTTCCCTTCTCTTCGGAGAAAAGGAAAGGTGAGCGGCCCTTGATGGTCGACCTTCCGAGGACCACGCCTTTCTCTTTTTTGCGCTCAAGGCCGGAAAGGGCTATGTAGTAGGGGTCTTTCTCGTAAACGCGGGGATCGAGCCTTCGGGCCCCGAGTTTCCGAAGCTCGCCCTCGGTGAGAGGCTGATTCGCGCAGTCGTTCAGCTTAGCATCGCGCTCCATGGCTGCCTCGAAGGAAGCGAGAAGCTTCTCGAAGGCGGCCAAATCGCTTTTTCCAAATGAAAATTCCATGGTCGGAATTATTATATCGAAGACGCTCGGAGGACCTAACGATGGAAAAAGAACGCGGAAAAACGATTCTGACCACCATGATCATGCTTTATCGGAAGGACGGGACCTTTCTGGTTGAAGACCGGAAAAAAGACGATTGGCCGGGCATCAATTTCCCCGGCGGACATGTCGAACCGGGCGAATCCATCGTCGAAGGAGCCATTCGCGAGTGCAGGGAAGAGACGGGCCTTATCGTCGACGAAATCGAGGAATGCGGTTACTTTGAATGGAACCTTCCGGATGAGAAGACCCGCCACCTCTGCCTCCTTTTCCGCAGTTCTTCTTTCCACGGGGAAATCCATTCTTCCAAAGAGGGAGAGGTTTTCTTCCTCGGCGAAAGCGATCTCCTCGGCCGGCGGCTTTCGACGGACTTCCTCGATGTCTTGGCCAAAATGAAAAAGGGACTTTGAAGCCCCTTTTGCGGTTGATTTTGTCTCTTAAAGCCGGATTTCGTTCTTGATTTTCTCGAATTCCGCCGCGTCGATTTTGCCGACCGGCGTCCGCGGAAGGCGGTCGAGGAAGATGATCTTGGCCGGCTTATATTGGGGCGGGAGGTTCTTTTGGACGGCCGTATAGATTTCCTCTTCGATGGCTTCTTCCGTTACTCGTCCCTTAGGTCCTTCGCGCTGGACGACGGCCAGGCAAAGGACGTGGCCTTTCCGCTTGTCCTCAACCGGGAAGCAATAGGCCTCGTAAACGTCGAAGAGCGAGAGGGCGACATCCTCGACGTCGGAAGGGCAGACCGTCTCCCCGTTGATCTTGACGATCCGCCGGAGGCGCTGGCGGAAAGTGAGGTAGCCATCCTCGTCGATGAAACCGAAATCCCGCGTCCGGAAATAGCGGCGGCCATCGACCTCGATAAAGCTCTTGGCGGTCAGCTCCTCGTCGTTGAGGTAACCGTTCATCAGGCAATCGCCTCCGATGCAGATTTCCCCGCTTTCCCCTTGGGGCAGAAGCTCGCCGGTATCCGGGTCGACGATGATTTCCCGAAGGTTAGGGAGGGGCCGGCCGATGGTCCCACGCTTGGCCCGGCCATAGGTATTGACGTTGGTGACGTTCACGGTTTCCGTGAGGCCGTACCCTTCGAAAAGGCGGGCCGAGGAGAGCGAGCGGGACATCGTCGCGTTCCATTGGTCGAGGAGGGACTCCGGAACCGAGTCGCCCCCGATGAAGGCGACGATTTGCTTCTTGAGCCAAGGCCCGTAGAAGCTTTCGCGGGACAAAAGGGCGTTATAGAGGGCGGGGACGCCGATGATGACGGTGGCTTCGCCCTTCCGGATGTAGCGGATGGCTTCCTTGGTATTGAACTTGAGGACGAGGACGGTCGAGGCTCCCCATGAAATCGGGGTGTGGACGCCCATCGCGAGGCCGAAGCCGTGGAAGAGAGGGATGGCCGTCAGCATCTTGATGTCCTTGATCTTGCCGCCGAAAAGGGGATAGCCCTTGAGGGCGAGGTTATTGATCGACCGTGCGGAAAGGCGGACGATCTTCGGTTCCCCGTTGGTCCCCCCGGTATTGAGATAGACGGCATCCTCGTCCGGGTTAGGATGGACGGTCGGGCTCTCCTTGGCCGGATGGATGCCGGCGTAGCCGACGATGCCATGGGCCTTTTTCGAGATGTGGTAGAGGACGATGGCCTTGAGAAGGTTGATCCGCCAGTAGGGATTGACCGAAACAATCTTCACTTCGCTTGGAAGGACCATCCGGTGGTCATAGCAGGCATTGGCCAGGCAAATGAGGATCTTGGCGCCCGATTTCCTGATATGGACGGCCATGAGGGAAGAGGGGGTAAGCGGATGGATATTGTAGGAAATAGCCCCGATTTTGCTGATGGCGTAGAAAAGGAAGAGGGCTTCCGGGCAATTGGGCATGGCTACGGCCACGACGTCCTTTTCCTTGACTCCGAGCGTGACGAGCTTGCGGCTCGCCACGTCGATTTCCTTCTCGAGTTCCCTGAAGGTCCATTTATGCCCTTCGAAGACGGCAGCCACATTGTCGGGGTAGGCTTTCGCGGCATGCTCGAACTGGTCGTAAATCGATTTTCCCATGGCAGGTTCCTTTCTCTCTAGCCGAGGCGGTAGCCCATTGGCAAGAGCACGATGCCCATGATCAGATAGACCGCGGGCATATGGACAAGGTATATGAACAGGGAGTGGCGGCCGAGGAAAAGAATCGGCTTGGCCCAGGTGCGTTTCCGCCTTTCCGTTTTGACGGGAACCCTTTCAAGGGCCGTCCCGGCGAGAAGGCGTGCCATAGCCATGCAGGGGAGGCCGTAGACGCCGACTTTGGAACCGTCGACGTTGAGGAGGCAATAGCCGCGGACGCCCTTTTCGGAAGGGAGAAGGGACTTCCTTTTCCGATAGACGACCTTGGCGAAGCAAGCCCCGAGGAAAAGGATGGCCGCGCATTGGAGGGGCGGGAAATAGTCGTCCCCATAGCCGGCCAGCCCGAAGAGAAGCTTCCAGGCTTGGTCCAGGTCCTTGGGGAGGACGTTGGTCGGATGGAAGATCGTCGAGCCGTTGTTGAGGTTCACGTAGGTATTGCCGTCATGGACGAAATTAGGGTCGATGAGGTGGGCCAATTGGCCGAAGAGAGAATGGTCACCGGGGTAGTAGCGGCCGAAGAAAGAGCAAAGGATCGTCGCGACCGAAAGGGCGATGGCCACGGCGAAAAGGGGGCCGAGTTTCCCTTTGACCAGCCAATCGACGAACGAATAGAAGATGATCGAAAGGGCGATGGCGTGGAGGATGCCGCAATAGATGTGGAAGTCGGCCCCAGTTAGGTAGGAAAAGAGATCGAGGACAATCGAAAGGGCAATCGCCACGGCAAGAAGGTAGAAGCCGCGGAGGGAGTTCGACTTGGCGAAGGCGGTGGAGATGCCCGAGAGGAAGACGAAGAGCATCGAGAAGAAAAACTCGAGAATGAAGAGTTGGCCCGAATTGATGATGAGGAAGACGTCCTGACCGAGACGGAAAAGATCGACCAAGGCCTCCGGTTCCGGCCCTTCCCCGCCCCAGACAAAGATCTGGTTCGATAGCATGAGGGCGCAGGCGAAGTGGAGGGCCACCATGAGGATGATGTCGAAACCCCGAAGGAAATCGATCTCGAAAAT
>CASFWS010000055.1 GCA_949298295.1 uncultured Bacillota bacterium
CATCGGTATCGGCGTCGGTCATGATGATGATCTTCCCGTAATGGGAGGCATCAGCGTTGAAGTCGCTTCCAACCCCGGCCCCGATCGTCTGGATGATGGTGGCCAGCTCGACGTTGTCGATGATCCGGTCCATCGAGACGCTATCGGTATTCAGCGGCTTCCCCCGGAGCGGGAGGATGGCTTGGTGGAGGCGGTCGCGCCCCGACTTGGCCGAGCCGCCGGCCGAGTCGCCCTCGACGATGAAGAGCTCGTTTTGGGAATAGTCCTTGCTCTGGGCCGGGGCGAGCTTGTCGGAAAGGATCATCTCCGGGCCCTTCTTCTTGCCGGAGCGGGCTTGCTCGCGGGCCTTCCGGGCCGCTTCCCGGGCTTGGCGGGAAGCCTCGACCTTCTTGATGAGATCGATGGCGAAGGCGTTGTGCTCGTTAAGGTAGTAGTTGAAGCGGGTCGAGACGAGGTTGGTGACGGCCGGGAGGGCGTCGGGCGAGCCGAGCTTGCCCTTGGTCTGGCCCTCGTACTGGAGCTTGTCCTCCGGAATCTTCACCGAAACGATGGCCGTGAGGCCTTCGCGAAGGTCGACGCCGTCGATCGACTGGTTGGCCTTGATGAGCTCGTTGGCCAAGGCAAAGTCGTTGATCGTCTTGGTAAGGCCCGTCTTGAAGCCCTGCTCATGGGTGCCGCCGTCGGCGGTCCGGACGTCGTTGGCATAGCTCAGGATGTTCTCCCCGTAGTCGGAAAGGCACCAGCACATCGCGACTTCGATCTGGATGCCGTTCACCTTGTCGGAGAAATCGACGATGTCGCCGAGCTTGGATTTGCCGTTGACGAGCTTCTCGCAATACTCGCGAAGGCCGTTTTGGCAATGGAATTCCTGGCTTTGGCCGCTATTTTGGTCCTTGAGAGTGAACTTGACGCCGGTGAGGAGGTAGCTTTTCTCCTCGAGGCGCTGGGCAATGGTGTCGTAGCTGAACTTGGTATTCGGGAAAATCTTCGGGTCGGGCTTGAAGCGAACGCTCGTCCCGTGCCAAGACATCGGGCACTCCCCGTCGACGTGGAAGGGGGTGTCGAGCATCCCGCCGTCCTTGAAGGAAACCTTGTAGATCTTCCCCTGCCGGTAAACAGTGACCTGGAGCCACTCGGAAAGGGCGTTGGTGACCGTGGCGCCGACGCCATGGAGGCCGGCGCTCGTCGAATAGACCCGGGAATTGAATTTGCCGCCCGAATGGAGGGTCGTGAAAATGAGCTGGGCGGCCGGCACGCCGGAAGCATGCATGTCGACGGGAAGGCCGCGGCCCTCGTCCTCGACTTCGATCGAGCCATCCTTGTACATGGTCACGTCGATCTTCTTCCCGTAGCCGTTCACCGCCTCGTCGACGGCATTGTCGACGATTTCCCAAACGAGATGGTGAAGGCCGGAAGGATTGGTGTTCCCAATATACATGCCGGGGCGCTTCCGCACGCCCTCGAGCTCGCTTAACAGCTCAATGTCCTTGGCCGTGTATCCGGCTTCCGCTTTTTCGATGTCATCCATGGTCGTTATTAAAAAGATTTCCCTGCACGCATTATACGCGCGCCCGCTTGAAAAACATAGGTGTCACCCGCATAATATGGCGATTTTCGGAGGCAGGGCAATGAACGTTCTCGCTTGTCTTATCACGATGTCGATAGGCTATCTCCTCGGCTCGATACCCACCGGCGTCATCATCGGCCGCATCTTCTATCACAAAGACCCGCGGGACTATTACTCGCACAATTCCGGGGGGACGAATGCGGGGCGCGTCTTCGGTCCGCTAGGCGGGGTGATCGTCATCGTTCTCGACATCTTGAAGACCCTGCTCGCTTTCTATGTTTGCTATGCCCTCATCCAGTTCACACCATGGGCTACGGAATGGAACCTCTTCGACGGCGGGCGATTGGCCGTTTGGCTTTCTCTCTTCGGGGCGACCATCGGCCATTGCTTCAGCATCTTCCTCCGCTTCGGCGGGGGCAAGGCGGTCAGCTGCTTCATGGGCGCGACCGGCGGTACGAGCTACGTTACGTTCGTCTTTTGCTTCCTCGCCTTCTTCTCGGCCCTTGCCCTCAAAAAGAAGGTCGTGAGCTTCGCTAGCCTCGTCGCCGGCGGGTTGATAACTCTTTTCGATGTCGTCTTGAGCATCATTGCGGAATGCTGTCAATGGAACACTTCCTATCTCATGTGGGACTTCGGGACTTCGGGGTGGCTCTCCTTCGGCTGGCAGTGTGCCGTCGCCATTGTCCTTTGCTACCTTGTTTTGGTCGTCCGACACATCCCGAACATCAAAAGGCTCAGGGCGGGAACCGAGAAACCCGCGCACTGGGTTAAGTAGTTTATTAGTAGTTTTCGGCCATTGACGAAAATTTGATCCTATTTAGCCAATTTTGTATGTTTAACACCAATTTTATTCGATGAGCAAATACTTTTTGACTGACGAAATTTTTGTTATTTGTAAAGAAAGGGTTGATATCGGCGCCTATAGTAGTTTGCTGAGACAAGGATTTACCGCTATTCGATATTCTACTAAATAACTACTACCGGTATCTTGCCATTCCGTTGCACCGCTGCTCCCTGAACATCGACTTGAGGCAGCTCATAACGGTCGGCCGAGACCGTCTTGCTTCCCCTGATCATTCTCTACTCGCTCATGGCAACATGTCGTCAACCAATCAGCGTTCTGAAAAGCTCGTGTCACTCACCGCGTGCGCGCGTGATACAATTTGAAAACAAAGGAGTCTCATAGAGCCAATGAACAAATACGATGCTGTCGTCATCGGTGCCGGCAATGGCGGCCTTGTCGCTGCGATAAGGCTTCTCCAAAGCGGGGCCAAGGTCCTGCTCGTGGAACGCCATAACCTCCCCGGTGGCTTCGCTACCAGCTTCCGGCGCGGCCGCTTCGAGTTCGAAGCCTCCCTCCACGAACTGAACGATTTCGGAAAGGACGGGGGCGACGTCCGCGACCTCTTCGACAGTCTTGGCGTCACCGACAAGATCGAATGGGTTTCCATCCCCGAGGCCTATCGGGTCATTTGCCCGAACGAAAGCCTCGACGCCACGATGCCTTTCGGTATCAAGGCCTTTATCGACAAAATGGAAGAATGCGTTCCGGGCTCGCGCCCCTCGATGGAGCGTTTCTTCGCCCTCGCCGAGGAAATCCGGAAAGCCCAAGCCTACACGAACGCCCAAAACGGGGTCATCGAATCCTCGTATATGGTCAAGAATTTCGGCAACTACGTCCGGTGCGGTTCCTACTCGGTCAAGGAAGTCCTCCAGACGCTCAAGATGCCGAAGAAGGCCCAGGACATCCTCAGTGCCTACTGGTGCTATCTCGGCGCCAAGCTGAGCGACATGTCCTTCATCCACTACGCCTCGATGGTCCTTCGCTACATTGACCGCGGGGTCATGATGCCGAAAGGCCGTTCCCACGAGATTTCCCTCGCCATGTGCGAGAAGATCCACGAACTCGGCGGCGACATTTGGTTCAACACCGCCGCCGAGAAGATTCTCACTGACCGGGAAGGAGCCGTCTCCGGCGTCCTCCTCGACGACGGGCGGACCATCGAGACGCGCCATGTCGTGGCCAACGTCGAGCCGACAATCGTCTACGGGCGGATGATGGATAACGTCCCGGAAAAGATCGTCCGGGCGACCAATGCCCGGAAGCTGGCCGGCCGCGGCTTCAGCATCTTCCTCGGGCTGAACAAGAGCCCGGACGAACTTGGGATCGCCAACCACAACTACTTCCTCTACGACACGAGCGACACCGACCGGCAGTACGACTTGATGAAGGGCCTCGATAACGCCGCCCAAGCCACCGTCTGCCTCAACCGCGCCTATCCCGATTGCTCGCCGAAAGGGACGACGATCATGTACTTCACCACCCTCTTCATGGAGGATGTCTGGGGCAAAGTGAAGCCCGAAGACTACTTCAGGACCAAAGAAGAGGTCGCCCGCCGCCTCATCGAGCGCTTCGAAAAGTTCACCGGGGCCAAGATCCAAGATAGCATCGAGCAAATCTCCATCGCGACCCCGATGACCTACGCCCGCTACGGGGGCCACCCGGAAGGCGGCATCTACGGCTACGAGTCGAAGTACGACGACGGCCTCACCGCCCGCCTCCTCATGATGAAGGAGGACCGGATGACCAAAGGCTTACGCTTCTGCGGCGGCTCGGCCATGCGGCTGAGCGGCTATTCGAGCGCCTATTTCTCCGGGGATATCTCGGGCCGGCAGACATCCGGCGACATCAAGCGAGGTGAATGAGCATGGCTTACAAATTCAAACGGCAGATTTTCTCCTTCCTCGACCTCATCCGCTTCACCAAGATCGTTCCCAAGCGGAGGAAAATGCTCGAAGAAGGCTCCCCGGCCCCGCTTCCGACGACCGACGCGGTAACCGAGACGATGAAAGTCCTCCATCCTTCCCGCCTCGAGGGAACTCTCCTCGAAAGGAAGGAGGTCGCGCCCGGCTTCCATTCCTTCGTCTTTGCCATCGACCGTCCCCTCTTCTTCGAAAGCGGGAGCTATGTGACCCTCGGCTGCCCCATCGGCAAAAGCTACGCCTCGCGGCCTTACGCCATTGCCTCGAGCCCCTTTACGGCCCTCCGCGAGAAGAAAATCGAACTCATGATCAAAAAGGCCGGCTTCTTCTCGACCTACATGATCGAAGAGGCCAAGCCGGGCGATACCTTCAACATCCACGGCCCCTTTGGGGACTTCTCTTACGAATCGCTCCGCGACCAAAAGGACGTCGTCGCCCTGGCTGGCGGAAGCGGGATTGCCCCCTTCCTCTCGATGGCCCGTTCCCTCAAGGAAGGGTCGTCCTCAGGCTACCGTCTCCATATCTTCTACGGGACGAAAACGCTCAAGGACATCGCTTGCAAGGAGGAACTCGATAGTCTCGGGAAGGAGCCGAACATCGAGGTCACCTACGTCCTCGAGGAAAAGACCGAAGGCTATCCATACGGCTATATCGACCGCCGTCTCCTTGCCGCGCGGGCCCCGAAAGCCTTCACGGCCTTCATCTCCGGGCCGAACCAGATGATCGCCTTCGCGAGGGAAGAGCTTTCCGCCCTTGGCCTTGAGGAAAAGGACATCATTGCCGAGCCCAATCCCATCGGCTCCCGGGCCGGGGAAGGGAAAGCCTACCGCCTCGTGGTCCACGTCAAGGACGCCGTCTACGAAACCAAGGCAAAGGACAGCGAAACCATCCTCACCGCTCTTGAACGGGCGGCCATCAAGGCCCCCTCGGCTTGCCGGGCCGGCGGCTGCGGCTATTGCCACGCCCGCCTCATCAAAGGCAAGTTCACCATCTGGGGTGCCGACAAGCGGCGGCTCGCCGATGCCAAATTCGGCTACTTCCACCCCTGCGTCTCCTTCCCCGATAGCGACCTCGAGATCGAGATTCCGCCGGCCAAGTAAGCATCCAAACGGGCGAGGGGCCTTCTAGCCCCTCGCTTTTTTCGTGGATGATAACGAAAAACCGCCCGCGCGAGGCGGGCGGGAGGGAACAAGGGAAGAAGCTATTGGTTCTTCTTCATGTTGTTCATGACTTGGCGGATCTGCGCCTCGGAAGGCTTCCGGCCCATCGACATGAACATCGCCCTGATCATGTTCTCGTTGATCGGGGGATTCTTCTTCAGCTCCCGCTTCATGAGGGAACGGGCCCCGAAGAAGCCGGCGACGGCCCCGACGAGGAGAACACCGATGAGAATGAGGACGAAGGCCCAGATTTCTAGGTTGACCATCGGCCTTAGGCCCTCTTGTCGTACTTCCCGGTCGTCGTGTCGACGAGGACTTTCTCCCCGACGTTGATGAAGAGAGGCACCCGGATGGTAAGGCCGGTCTCAAGGACGGCGTCTTTGCTGCCGCCGTTGGTCACGGTGTCCCCGCGGGTCCCCGGCTCCGTCTCGGTGACGGTCAATGCGACTTTGCTCGGGAGGTCGACGCCGAGGATTTCCTCGTCGTAGAAGGAGACGCTCACCTCGCCGTTGGGGGCCAAGTACTTGATGACGTCGTCCATCCCGGTCTTCGGGAGCTCGACCTGCTCGTAGGTGTTCGGGTCCATGAAGACGAGGCTCACGCCATCGTCGTAGAGGTATTGCATGGTCCGCTTGGTGACGGACACCTGCTCGACGTTGTAGCCGCTATTGCGGGCCAGTTCGGTGATGGCCCCGGTCCGGACATTGCGGACCTTGACCTTGGCGACCATCTTCCGCATGGCCGTCTTGTTGAGGAGGATGTCGATGCACTGATAGAGCGTTCCTTCGTCCTCGAAGTAATTGCCTGGCCTCAGTTCTGTTACGTTCATTGTTGTTGCTCCTTTTGTCCGCTAGGTATTCTACGCTTCAAAGAAGCGTCTATCCACCCCCAAAGCCCCGGGCTATCCTTCCCGGGCGGCCATGAGGAGGTAGGGATTGTTCCGCTTCTCGGTCCCGAGGTCTCCCCTTGGCCCGTGGCCGGGATAGAAAAGAAGGCGATCGGGAAGGGCGTTCAGCTTCCTTAGGCTTTCGAGCATCTCCGCCGGCTCGGCCCCCGGGAGGTCGTAGCGCCCGATGCTTCCAAGGAAAAGAGTATCCCCGGTGAACAAAAGGGCGGCCTTCGGGAAATAAAGGCAAACGCTGCCCTTCGTATGGAAAGGGGTCGCAATGACCTCGATCCGCCCGAAGGGAGGAAGCTCGAGCTCCCCGCTTTCGGGGTAGTCCCGAAGCTCGAGGAGAGAAGGATCGAGGCGAAAGGAGAGCCCGAAGCTCCGGGAGCCGTTGAGGCGGGGGCTATCGAGGGCCGGGCGGTCTTCGGGACTCACGTAGACGGGGCAGGACGGCCCAAGGGAAAGAAGGCCCATCACATGGTCGAAATGGCCATGGGTGAG
>CASFWS010000056.1 GCA_949298295.1 uncultured Bacillota bacterium
CATGGTCGTGGTAGGCGATGTAGAGGCTATCGAGGTCAGGGCCGACGAAATTCGCGGAATGGCCGAGGCCCATGTAGTTCTCGTCGGTCGAGAGGAGGATCGAACCGCCCTGCTGGGCGAAGGCCCCGGCGTCGAAGATCCCTTCGAGGGACTCCCCGTCGTAGTAGTTGTAGTTGACCCGGTAGCTCGGGGCATAGCAGTCGACGCCGGTGTAGGTGAGGTAGTAGCGGCCGGACCGCTTGCTGATGTAGGGCCCTTCGTTCCAGCGCCCGACCTTCGTGTTCTTGTAGGTGATCTCGAAGCGGTCGTTCTTGAAGCCGGTGAGATCGTCGTTGAAGCGCTTGACGAGGATGCCGGAGCTGCTCGCGATGGTGCAGTAGACGCTCTCGTCGCTATCGATGAAGAAAGAGCCGTCGATGCAGTTGTTGTAGAAGGGATCGCTATGCTTGACAAAAGGCCCGGTCGGCGAATCGGAGACGAGGACGCTATGGCGCTGGCCGCGGAAGGAGGAGATGAGGTAGAAGTGGCCGTTGATGTAGGCCACCTCGGGAGCCCAGGGGCTTTGGAGGGACCCGTCGCTCACCCCGAGGGCGTTGCCGGCGAGGGTCCAGTTCAGGAGGTCGTCGGATTCCCAGCAGAGGAGGCTGGCCCCGCCGCTGGTGGCGTAAAGGTAGTAGCGCCCGTCGTGGCGGAGGACAAAGGGGTCGGCGCACTGGCTCCCGCTGACCCCCGGGAGGCGGCTATCCTCGGCAAAGTGGTTGTCGTAGGTTCCGCGCTCCTCCTCCGGGGCCTCGGCAAGGAGGGAAAGGTCTTCCTCCGGCTCGGAGGAAGAGGAAAGGGAGGAGGAAGAGGAAAGGGAGGAGGAAGAGCTCGCCCCTCCGTTTCCCCCGCAGGAGGCGAGGGCGAGGGCGGCAAGGCAAAGGGGGAGGGCTGGCTTTTTCATTGGATCTGCTCCTTTCGATAGATGGCTTGCCCGGAAACGGGATCGAAGAGATAGAGGTCGTCGCTGGCGATTTCGAGGCGGACATCATCGCCTTCTTGGTAGCGCTTCTTGCCGACTAAGAGGGCCAAGGCGTCGCTTTCCCCGAGGGGGAAGTGGAGGTAGCTGGAGGAGCCGAGGGGCTCGACGAGGTCGAGGCGGGCCTTATGTCCGCCGGAAGAGACGAGGCGGACGTCTTCGGGCCGGAAGCCGACGTAGGCTGGCGCTTTGTCCTCTTGGAGGGCTTCCGTATAGAAGGAGACGGCCTCCTCGAGGAAGGAGCGGAGGGAGAGGAAGGGGTCGCCCTCCTCCTTCCGGGGGAGGCGGAGGAACTTCCTTTTCCGCGGCTTGGCTTCTTCTTGCTCATGGCGGAGGTAGGAACGGGCGCTCAAGGCCGCTTCCTGATAGGAGAGGAGCCTTTCCTCGATGGCCGAGACCGCTTCCCCGGCCGCCTTTTGGTCGAAGGGTTCCTCCAGGAGCCTTCGAAGGGGCGAGAGGACGCCGTTTTCGCCGGAGGAAAGGGCTTCCCGAAGGGTGGAAAGGGCTGCCTTTCCTTCCTCGCCTTCGAGCCACTTCCGGCTCTTGCCTTTCTTTACGAGGAGGCGGGCGGCAGGAAGGGCCAGGGAAAGGAGGGCAGCGAGGAGGTCCTTGGCTTCGAGGAGGCGGGCCTTATAGGCGTCGCGGACCCTCTTTAGCCCGCTTCCGCCGTCGGGAACTTCCATTCCCCCGAGGGAAATCCCCTCGGGCCCGGCTTCCCCTTTGACGACGTTCATCGGGGGATTGCCGATGAAGGTGGCCACGAAGAGGTTGAGGGGGCGGCCGTAGACCTCCTCGGGCGTCCCTTCCTGCTGGACGTAGCCCGCGTTCATGACGACGATCCGCGAGGCCATGGTCATCGCCTCGGTCTGGTCGTGGGTGACGTAGATTGCCGTTCCCTTCAGCTCGTGCATGAGGCGGACGATCTCGCTCCGCATCTGGACCCGGAGCTTGGCGTCGAGGTTCGACAGGGGCTCGTCCATGAGATAGAGGGGGCATTCCTTGACGATGGCCCGCCCGAGGGCGACGCGCTGCATCTGGCCGCCGCTCAGCTCCCGCGGGTAGCGGTCGAGGTAGGGCCCAAGGGAAAGGAGACGGGCCGCTTCGAATACCTTCTCCTTGATCTCCTCTTTCTTTGCACCCTTTATCCGCAGCGAAAAGCCGATGTTGTCGTAGACGTTGAGCTGGGGATAAAGGGCATAGTTCTGGAAGACCATGGCGAGGTTCCGCTCGCGGGGAGAGACATAATTGGCGAACTTCCCGTCGATGTAGAGTTCCCCTTCGGTTACGTCCTCGAGGCCGGCGACCATCCTTAGGGTCGTCGACTTCCCGCAGCCCGAAGGCCCGACGAGGACGAGGAAATCGCCCTCATAGACGTCAAGATCGATCTTCTTGACCGCCTTGGCGTTCCGGCTGTAGGCCTTGCTCACGCCTTTCAAGGATACGATTGCTTTTCTTTTTTCCATGGTGCTAGTACCTAGTTTTTCATTCCGGTGAAGGCGACCCCTTCGACGATGTTCTTCTCGGCGAAGAGATAGACGATGAAGACGGGGAGCATCGAGACGAGGGAGGCGGCTAGGGTCACCCCGGTCGAGCCGAGCTGCCCCTTGTTGACGTCGACGAGGTAGGTGAGGCCGAGCTGGAGGGTCCATAGGTCCTTGCCCCCATAGCCGAGGACGATCTGGGCCCAGGCGTAGTCGTTCCAGACGCTCATGAAGGAGAAGAGCCCTTGGACGAAGAGGGCCGACTTGGCGAGGGGAAGGACGACCTTCCAAAGGATCTTGGCGTGGCCGGCCCCGTCGATCTTCGCCGATTCGATGAGGGCCTTCGGGATCCCGCGGAAGAACTGCCGGAGCAAGTAGACCCCGGAAATCCCGCCGAGTCCCGGGAGGATGAGCGACCAGACGTTAAGAGAGAGCCCGAGCCGGAGGATGTTCTCGAACTGCGGGGTCGTGAGCATGACCGAAGGAACGGCCATCGAGAGCAAAAGGAGGGAAAAGAGGGCGTTTTTGCCTTTGAAATCGAGAAAGACGAAGACATAGGCCGCCAAGATGGCGAAGGCGAGGTAGAGGAAGGTATGGGCCAAGGAGGCGAAGAGGGAATTGAGGATCCAGGCGGTGATCGGCTGGGCGTCGAGCCCGTAATCGTAGATTCCGCCTTGGTCGCCCCCGACGAAGAGGATCTTGAAATTGTCCAAGGTGTAGCCGAAGTCCGGGAAGAAGGAGCGGGGGTTCGTCGCCCAGTCGAGCGAGGACTTGAGGGAGCCGTTCACGATGTAGAGGATCGGGAAGAACCAGAGAAAGCAAAAGAGGACGAAGAAGAGCGTGACGGCGAGGCGGTTAGCGACCTTCCGCGGCTTTCCTTGCCTCGAAATAAGCCTTGAATTCCTTGGCATGGCGGTTCCCTCCTTTCTTTTCGCGGTCGAGGAAGAGGCGGAGGGAGGCAAGCCCTCCGACGATGAGGCCGAAGACGATGCAGATGGCCGAGATCCGCCCCATGAGCGAGAACTTCCCGGAGCCGGTCAGGTAGTCCTGGATGACGTAGATGACCGTGTGGGTGACCCCGGGGCGCTCGGGATTGGCGAAGTCGCTGGGGCCGCCCATCGTGAGGACCCGGTTCTGGCCATAGAGATTCATGTAGCCGATAAGGGTCGTGAAGAAGCAAAGGGAGAGCTGGTACTTGATGCCCGGGAGGGTCACGTAGATGAGCTTCTGGAAGGAATTGCAGCCGTCGATGAGGCTCGATTCGTAAAGGGAGCGCGGGACGTTCTCGAGGCCGGCGGCCAGGATGATGAAGTTGGCGCCGATCCCGTAGAGGCAGAGGAGGAAGATGACGAACCATGCCGATAGCGGCGTGTTCAGCCATTCGATCCGGGTTCCGAGGAGGGAATTGATGAAGCCGTCCTCGCTATTCGAGAAGATGTAGACGAAGGCCGCCCCGGTGGCGCTCACGGCGAAGATCGAGGGAATGAAGATGAGGGAGCGGAAGAGGCGATAGCCGTAAGGCCGCTTCTTCAGGAGGGAAGCGAGGAAGAGAGGAAGGAAGATCGACACCGGAACGATGACGAGGGCGAAAAGGAAGGTGTAGAGAAGCGAATACCAGAACGAATAGAAGGCGGTATTGGCAACCATCATCGGCTCGCCGTCCGGCCCGAGGAGCGGTTCCCCGCCGATGACGACCGGGATCTCGGGCGTGAAGAGGAAATAGGAATAGTTGTCAAGCCCGACGAAGTAGGTGTCGGAAGGATCGGCGATGTTGTAGTGGAAGAAGGACATGTTGATCCCCGAGACGAAGGGGACGACGAAGAACATGACGAAGGAGACGAGGAAAGGAAGCAGGAGCAGTAGGGCAACCGAATAGCCTTTGAGGTAGTAGGCTATCTTTTCCTTCAAATGGCTCTGCATGGCCTCCAAGCCCCTTCCTCATTGATAGCTGGCGATGATCGAGATGGAGTTGCGGTACTGCTCGTCGACGATGTCGGCGATGCTCTTTCCCTGGGTCTGGGTGTTGAAGGTCTGGTGCCAGACTTCGTTGAGGCCCTGGTTCATCTCGAGGCCGTAGACCTCGGAGTAGTATTCGGTGATGCCTCCGAGGGTGAAGTTCTCCTGCTTTCCGAGGTATTGGCCGACCTCAAGGTAGAAGGGGTCGTTAAGGAGGGCTTCGTCTTCCATGGCCGCCTTCCGCATCGGGAGGTGGCCACCCTTGATCCAGTCGACGTATTGCCTCGACATGTAGTCGGCAAACACCATGCAAGCCGCCTTCGTGACGTCGCTTTCGACCGTCCGGGTCATCGAGAAGGCGTGGCTCGTCCCAACGATCGTGGAAGCCGTAGGCGAGGTTTCGTCCATCGCGAAGAGGTTGCTGAGGGGGAGGATGGCCACCCCTTCCTCAAAGCCGCCGTCCCCGAGGCCGATGGCCGAATCGAAGATCGTCTTGTAGCCTTGGAGGTTCCAAGGCCCGGTCGAGCAGAAGATGTAGTTGCCTTTGTAGAAATCGGAAATGAAGTCGTAGGAGGCCGAGGTCTTGATGATCGGGCGCTTTCCGTCAGTCGGGTACATGTAGGTCCTCAGCTGCTCGAAGTAGTCGATCGTTTCCTGGGTGTTCCAGGCCGGGAGGCCGCGCTCGTCGACCATCTTGGTCCCGTTTTGGACCGGCCCGGTGATGGCGTAGCTCAGGGCATCGTCGAGGGCCTCGATCGACATGAACCAAGGGAAGAGCTTGGTGCCGGAAGAGGCGGTGAGCCACTCGAGGTCGGGATTCGTCTGGGCGGTGGGGCGGTACTGGTATTTCCCTTCGTAGGCCAAATCGGCCAGCCCTTGGCAAACGGCGATGAATTCCTCGAAGTTCGTCGGAACCTCGAAGCCGTTTTTCTCGATGATGTCCTTCCGCGCGACGATG
This sequence comes from uncultured Bacillota bacterium, assembly GCA_949298295.1. Classification (GTDB taxonomy): domain Bacteria; phylum Bacillota_I; class Bacilli_A; order RFN20; family CAG-826; genus UBA4951. The sequence continues at coordinate 5,414 of CASFWS010000056.1, forward strand.
ACGTTGCTATGGACGTCGAGGGGGAAGCCGTAGAGGTGCTCGTTCCCGGCATCGTCCTGGAGGTAAAGGTCGTCGAGGATGTTCGCGTAGAAGTCCTCGCGCGAGAAATCGATGCGGCTCAGCTCGATGGCTTCCTCGAGGGGGAGGTAGATGCCTTGGCTTTGGAGCTCTCTGAGCCTTTCCCCGTGGCCTTGGACGATGTCCGGGGCTTCATCCGGATCGTTGATGACGGTGTTCACGATGGCCGAGGAAAACTCGTCATGCCTCCGCTCGGCGCGGTTGACGTGGATCTTCCCGGCGTACTCCTCGTTGAACTTGTCGACGATCCCTTGCTGGATGAGGCCGTCGGAGCCGATGGAAATGGACCAGAAATCGAGCTCGACGTTCTCGAAGACGGGGTTCCCCTCGTCGTCGTAGGTCAGGTCGCTTTCGCTTTCGCTTTCGCTTCCCTCGTTGCTCGAGCCGGGAGCCTCGGAATGGTTCTCGTGGGAGGATGAGGAACCGAGGCCGGGGACCCCGCCTGGCTGGCAGGCTGCAAGGGCGAGGGCGGCTCCGCTTAGGAGGAGAAAGGGCATTTTCTTCATAAACGACTCCTTTGAAATCGCTTACATCCTAGTTGAGGTCTGCCGGCACTAGATAACCAAAAAGAAGCAAAAGATTGCCAAAAATTTCCAAACTGCCTACAATCACGGCGATGGCGAGACACTATTTGCCCATCCGGGACGGTTACCATTTCGAGGTCGGGCAGGGGGTTTCCGAGCTCTCTTTCGAAGGCCACCAGTCGGGAATCAATGCCATTTCCTTGGTCCGGCGGGCGCCTAAGCCCGTTAGGGCAGAGTTCGGAAGGAAATCCGTCGATGCCGATCCTCCTTTCCTCTTCCTTTCCTTCCGAGGCGAGGGCGGAAGGCTCTTCGCCCCCGGGGGCTTCGACCACGAGACCCTCTACTTTTCGGTCTTCGACTTCTTCACCGAGTACAATCGCATCGACCTCGAGGGCCTCAAGATCCTCCACCCCGGCCGCTACGCCCACGAGCGCCTCCTCTTCCTCGACGATTATTTCCGCCTTTCGCTTTCGAAGATCATCGAGGCCGTTTTCATTCTCTTGAAAGAAGACAACCCCTCCTTTCTCCTTTCCGAGCAGCGCCTCCTTTACGAGTTCATCCGCCTCTACCAGAAAGAGATGGCCTACATCGGCCTCCGGGTCCCCCGCGGCTACGCGAAAGGGGTCCTCGATCCGGCCTTCGAGCTGCTTGGCCGGGCCGAGGGGAAGCCGAGCCTCGAGGAACTATCCCGGGCCTGCTCGCTCAGCAAGACGACTTTCATAAGCGCCTCGAAGCCGCCCGGCATTTTCTCCTTGTTACTCCCGATTCCATTTCGGAAATCGCCTTCCGGCTCGGATACGCCTCGCCATCGGCCTTCGACCGGGCTTTCAAGAGGCATTTCGGGGAATCGCCCCGCGAGGCCCGGGAAAAGGCCAAGGGAGGGCAGGGGCCGTCCTCGGATTGAACCCTAGGGGCAATAGACCGGCGTCTGCCTAATGGCCGGATGGCTCCCGGCCGACCTCTTCACTCAGCATCAAAAGCATCTCCCTTCCTAGCGGATCGCGCTTGCTTTCGTCTTTTTCGGAAAGGGCCCTTCTCCAAGCGTCGTCATCGGTACCGACCGCCTTTGCCATGAGCCTGAGTTTCAGGCTCATTTTTTCGATCCGCGAGCCGAAGTTCTTGATCTTGCTGCTGGGCATGTTGTTGCTGAAGCGGGAGTTCTCGGCCTTGGGGAGGAGGGCGAGATTCCCGAAAAGGGAGACGTTTTCTTTCGGGTCGACGTATTGCCCATTCGCCGGGTTTTGCGGGTAGAAGTGCTCGATGGACCGCCAGCGCCCGAAGGAAAAGGAAGC
>CASFWS010000057.1 GCA_949298295.1 uncultured Bacillota bacterium
AAGCCGAGGGGCTGGTAGAGCTTCCACCATTCGTTTTCCCAACGCCCGCCGCGATAGAAGTCCTTCTGCGGCTGGAGCGGGGAGGTCTGGATGGCGGAGTAGCCAGCCGCCTTGATGGCGGGGAGGCGGGCCTCGATGTTCTTAAGCGACCAGTTCCAGCAGTGGAGGATCGTCCCGATCCCGTCGTCTAGCGGCGAAGGCTCGGGATTATCCTCTTCTCGAGAAGAACTGCTTTCAGGCTGGCTTTCGCCGGAAGGATGGGAGGAAATTTCCTCTCCCGACGAAGAAGGCGAACTGCCGGGAATGGAGCCCGAGGCAAGCAAGAGAGCAAGAAGGAGGGGCAGCGGCTTTTTCATATTTCCTTTCGGCCCTTTCGATCGGGGATTAACGGTTACGCCCGGCCTTTTCCGCCGTTTACCTGGAGGTCAAGGCTTGAAGACGAATCGATTGTAGTTTCCCGTTCCTCAATCTTAAAGGGGAGAAGAGGGGGAATGGATCCTCGTGCGTTTTGGGCGAATGAGCCTTTCCTGTGGCGGCTTGTGAGGAATCAAGTGGTTAAAGGCTGAAGTGAAGACAACTTGCCGAAAATCACTAAACAACTGATAATGCCTTATGTTTCCATATACCATAGAAATACTAAAAAGAGACCAGAAACCTACTTCCTTATAATTTGGTGTCCAAGAAATGCTTTCCTTTGGAAATGACCTCTGAAACCCCTTTCCGGTTCCAAAGCGCGAGAGAAAGCGGACAATGGGTGCATGGGAATCAACAAAGCAGTCATCTTCGATGTCGACGGTACGATCTGGGACGCCAGCGACCAAGTCGCCCGCTCCTGGAGCAAGACCCTCACCGACATCGCCGGAACGAAAACGGTCGTCACGATCGAGGCCATGCGGAAGGCGATGGGCCTCATGATGGAGGAAATCGCCCGCCGTCTCCTGCCCGAAAGCCTGGCCGGGCTTTCCCGGGCGGACTTGCTCGAGCGGTGCACCGAAGAGGAAAACGCCTACCTTGCCGAGCACCCGGGGGTCTACTATCCCGGCATCGCCGAATGCATCGAGCACATCGCTAGCCACGTCAAGGTCTATATCCTCTCCAATGCCCAAAGCGGCTACATCGAGGCGATGCTGGCCAACGCCCGGTTCGCCCGCCACGTCTCCGGCTTCGCCTGCTATGGCGACCAGAAGCTCGAAAAGGCCGAGAATCTCCTTTATCTCATGAAGAAGGAGGGGATCGATAAGGCCGTCTACGTCGGGGACACCGCCCACGACGAGGAAGAGGCCCATAAGGCCGGCCTTCCCTTCATCCATGCCGCCTACGGCTACGGGAAGGCCGTCGATCCCGAAGGATCGGCCCCGGCCCCGAGCGCCGTTTACCCCATCGCCAAGGGGCTCCTCGACTGGTAATATTCCGCCTATGAAGAAAAGAAAGAAGATGCTCGCCTCGCTTCTCCTCCTCGGGATGGCTGCCCTCCTGGCCGCTTGCGCCTCGACGGGCGGAGGCGGGGCCTGCGAGGCCGGGGACGGCTGCCACGTCGGCTACGGCCTCGTGACGGTCGGCCGGAAATGAGGATGGGAAGCCTCGAACGGGCCGAAGAAGCCCTGCGGGAAGGCAAGGGAGAAGAAGCCTTGGCCTTGCTCGAAGACGAAAGCGGGACGAAAGCCGCTTTCCTGAAGGTGAGCGCCTATCTATCCCTTTCCCGCCTTGCCGCGGCCAGCGACCTCTTCTTCAAGGAGCGCGAGGCCTTCTTCGACCTCTACCCGAAGAAGACGATCGAGGTCGATTTCGAGCTGCGCTTCCTCGCCAAGGACTTCGATGGGGCCTACCAAGACATCGCCTATTTCAACGAGAAGCCCTACGTAAGCCAGGAAGTCGAGGAACTCCTCCGGGCCCTCCCCCGGCTGGTATCGAGCAACGTCGCCGCCTTGACCTCGGAAGGAAAGGGGGCCGAGCTAACCCTCGAGGAACTCCATAGCCACGACGATTACGTCGTCCTCGCCGCCCTTAGCCGCCTCGATCCGAAAGAACATGACGAGGGGGTCAGGTTAGCCGTCCGCTCCCTTGCCGCCTCGGAAGGGCGGAGCCAGGACCTGAGGACCTACGCCCTCCTCTTCCTCAAGGCTTACGGGGACAGCGAGCCGCTTTTTTACGCCCGGAAGGGCTTTTCCGGGGACCTCGTTCCTTCTAAGCTCCCCGACCCGACGAAGGAAGAAGGGCGGCTGAGGGTCCTCGAGATCCTCGCCGGGGTCAAGGACGTCGCCGCCGGGCGGCTGGCTTCCTCGTTGCTAGAAAGCGCGGTCATCGCCTCTTACCCCCTTCCGTATCCCAAGTCCGATGTCGAAGGGGCCGCGAAGGCTCTCCTAAGGAAGGCCCTCTCCCTCCTCGGAGACGAAGACGACGGCTCCCTTACCCCATCCGATAAGGAGCTCGCCGAGCTTCTTTCGGCGGGCGGGGCAATCAAATAGGAAGTACGTTTCGACCAGCCTCCAGGGCTGGTTTTTCTTATTCATTTCGATAAAGGAACAAATATACATATGAATATTTCACTTCAGCGATCACCTTCCCGTTCCGAGGAGGGCTGATGATTGCCTTGGGGCCGGGAGCCGCCGATGGTGAAAGCCGGATTCCGAGTTTCGGGAAAGGGGAGCCTTCCTAATTCCCTCTCGAAGGCGGTGTTGCTGCCCCATCGGCGACGCTCCTCCGCCTCGCGCTTCTGCGATTGGTCTCTGATCCTTGTTTTCATTGACGAATTCTTGGGCTTTGGGAAAGGGCCCATTTGCCTGCCATCGGCTCACTCCTTCCGCCCCAAAGGGCATCTCCGAATGCCTTTTCCTTCCCAAAGGAAGGGAAGTGTCCTAAAATCTCCGCCGGACACCAATCCCATAGACAAGACATCGAGGTAGAAAATGGAACGCAAAATCGAAGAACTGTCCCCGACCAAGCGCAAGATCACGGTCACGGTGGACGAGGCGACTTGGAAGGAAGAGCTGAAGAAAGCCTTCCGCAAGCTCGCGAGCAAAGTCGAAGTCAAGGGCTTCCGGCCGGGCAAGGCTCCGGAGCACCTCCTTCGCGAACATGTCCGCCAAGAGGCCGTTTACCAAGAGGCCATCGACAAGACCTATCCGCTGGTCATGAAGGACACCCTTTCCAACATCGACTTCCGGATCGCCATCCAGCCGAAGGTCAGCGTCACCAAGCTCAGCGACACCGAACTTGAGATGACCCTCGAGTGCGTCCTCGTCCCGAGCGTCGAGCTCGGCGACTACAAGTCGGTCAAAGTGCCGGCCGAGGCCCCGAGCGTCACCGACGAGGAAGTCGATGCGGCCATCAAGAAGCTCCTCGAGAACGAAGCCGAGCTCGTGAGCGTCGAGCGCGAGGCCAAGAAGGGCGACACCCTCCGCCTCGACTTCGAAGGCTTCCTCCCCGAGGAAAGCGGCGAGCTGAAGCCCTTTGAGGGCGGCAAGGCCGAAAGCTACGAGCTCGAGCTCGGAAGCAATACCTTCATCCCGGGGTTCGAAGACCAGCTCATCGGGGTCAAGCCGGGCGAGGAACGCGAAGTCAACGTCACCTTCCCGACGGCCTACGTCAAGGAACTGGCTGGGAAGAAAGCCATCTTCAAGACGAAGACCCACGAGGTCAAGGAGAAGCAGATCCCTGAACTCACCGAGGAAACGATCAAGGACCTCGGTTTCGAGGGCGTAAGCACGGCCGAAGAGCTGAAGAACCACCAAAAGGAAACCCTCCTCAAGCAGAAGCTCGGACGGGCCGAAGCGACCCGCTACGGGAAGATCGTCGACGAGATCGTCGGGAAGTCGACCTTCCAGATCGATGAGGAAATCGTCGAGTCCGAGGCTAGGCGCCTCGAAGGGCAAGCCAAGAAGGACATCGAGGGTCGGGGCCTTACCTGGGAACAGTACCTCGAGCTCCTCGGGAAGAAGGAAGAGGAAATCTACGCCGACTACAAGAAGGAAGCCGACCGCGACCTTCGGCGCTTCCTTGTCGAGAACAAGGTCATCGAGCTGGCGAAAATCGAGGTCAGCGACGCCGACATCGACGCCCTCGTCAAGAAGGACGCCGAACAGTACAAGATGAAGGAAGAGGAAGTGCGGAAAATCATCAATCAGCACCTCGACAACTTCAAGTCCAACATCCTGGCCGAGAAAGTCCGCAAGCACCTGCTCGAAACCTGCCGCTAAGGAGCGGTTCCGACGCTTTATGGGGAGGTTCGCCTCCCTTTTTAGCACTTATGAGTTGACAGTGCTAAGCGACACCCTATAATTCCCTTGCCGGAATTCCGGCAGACAGGAGGTTCATCCCATGGACGAAAAGAAAGAAGCCAAGAAGGTCACCCTCCCCCTTCTTGTCACCCGCGGGCTCTTTGTCTTCCCGCATCTTAGCGAAACGATCGAAGCCGGGCGGGACTTCTCGAAAAAAGCCATCGAGCTTTCGCGCAACGAAAACGCCTCGCTCCTCTTCGTGACGGCCCAGAAGGACCAGTCGCAGGACGAGCTGACCCCGGAAGGCATTTACGAAATCGGCACCATTTGCCGTATCACTGGATTTGCCGAGCGAAACGGCTCCTACCAAGTAAAGGTCATCGGGAGCCACCGGGCGACCCTCTCTAGCATCCGCTTTGAGAACGGCTCCTTTATTGCCGACGGCTTTGCCTTCGACGAGGAAAGCAGCGACCAAGCCGAGGAAAACCGCCTCCGGAGCGAGCTCATGCGGGCCATTGGGGAAAACCAGCGCTTATTGACTAGCGTCCCCAAAAGCGCCATCGTCTCTTTCTCCCGGGCCACGAGCTCGACTGAGCTCATTGCCTCATTGGCCGCCTATTTGCCGCTGGAGATCTCGGCGAAAGCCGCGATTCTTGCCGAAAGCGACGTCAACGAGGAGATGAAGAAACTCATCGCCTATTTGAACGAGCAAAAGGAGATGGCGGCCATCGACGACAAGCTCAACCAGACCGTCCGCGAGCGGGCCGAGCAGAACCAAAAGGAGTATTTCCTCCGTGAAAAGATGCGGGCCATCAAAGACGAGCTCGGGGAAGGCGACGAAAGCCTCTCGGCCGTCGACAAGATCAAGGAGCGCCTCGAGAAGAATCCCTATCCCGAAAACGTCAAAAGCAAGGTCCGTGGCGAGCTCCGGCGTTACCAGATGATGCCGGAAAGTTCCCTTGAGAGCAGTCTCATCATCAATTACATCGAAACCCTCCTCAACGTGCCTTGGTACGAGAAGAGCGATGATAACGACGATTTGAAGAACGTCCAGACGATCCTCGACGAGGACCATTACGGCCTCGAGAAGGTCAAGAAGCGGATCGTCGAATACATCGCCGTCAAGAAGCAGACCGGTAGCCTCAAAGCTCCGATCCTTTGCTTCTACGGGCCGCCTGGCTGCGGTAAGACCTCCCTTGCCCGCTCGATTGCCCGGGCCCTTGGCCGGAAATTCGTGAAAAGCTCCCTCGGCGGTGTCTCCGACGAGGCCGAGATCCGGGGCCACCGGCGGACTTACGTCGGCGCCCTCCCGGGAAGGATCATCCAGGGTATGACGAAGGCTGGGACCATCAACCCGGTGTTCCTCCTCGACGAAATCGACAAGATCGGCGGCAGCAACTACAAGGGCGATCCCTCGAGCGCCATGCTTGAGGTGCTCGACCCCGAGCAGAACTTCGCCTTCAACGACAACTTCATCGAGGAACCCTACGACCTTTCCAACGTCCTCTTCATCGCCACGGCCAACTATCTCGAGAACATCCCCGGGCCCCTTCGGGACCGCCTTGAGCTGATCGAGGTACCTTCCTACACCTTCCTCGAGAAGGAGAAGATCGCCCACGGCTTCCTCATCAAGAAGCAGATGGAGGCCAACGGCCTGAAGCCGGAAGAAGCCTCCTTCACCGACGATGCCATCGATGAAATCATCGATAACTACACCCGGGAGGCCGGCGTCCGGCAGCTCGAGCGGCTCATCGCGAGCTGCTGCCGGAAGGCGGTGGTGGACCTCCTCTCGGGAGCCAAGACCCCTATCATCATCGACAAAGAGAAGGTGAAGAGCTACCTCGGCGTCGAGATCTTCGAGGACACGAAGAAGGAGAAGGAGCCCCAGGTCGGTGTCGTCACCGGCCTGGCCTACACCGAGTTCGGGGGCGACATCCTCCCGATCGAGGCGACCTACTTCAAAGGCAAGGGCGGGCTCGTCCTCACCGGCAAGCTCGGCGACGTCATGAAGGAGTCTTGCTCGATTGCCGTCGACTATGTGCGGGCCAATGCCGCTAGGTACGGGATCCCGGACCAGATGTTCGCCGAAAACGACATCCACATCCACTTCCCGGAAGGCGCCGTTCCGAAGGACGGCCCCTCGGCCGGCGTCGCCATCACGACGGCCATCGTGAGCTGCCTCACCCACCGGAAGGTCGACAACAACGTCGCAATGACCGGCGAAGTGACCCTTCGGGGCAATGCCCTTCCGATCGGTGGGCTCCGCGAGAAGTCGCTGGCGGCCTTAAGAAGCGGGATCAAGACGATCATCGTCCCCTTCGACAACAAG
>CASFWS010000058.1 GCA_949298295.1 uncultured Bacillota bacterium
TTTCTTTTTCCTTTTCCGGGGGTTTAGGCCGCTCAGCCTTCCAATTTTCCTCCATCGCGCCTTGTTTGGAATCCTTATGAATGGCCTTCTTTTTGCCCTACTGCCCTACCGGGCCCAACTACGGGCAAAAAACGCCATTCAAGGAAGCACGGCAAAGACGGCTCCTTCCGGGAACTAAGCCCGGAGGAAGCGCGTTCCATCATAGCGGATGGAGAAAGCGGTACTCTCCCCAAGCCGGGAGAGGGCATTTTGACTCTGGATGCTTGTCCCATCGGAGGCAAAGTACATGCTCGCGAAGTAGACGTAGGTGCTCCCGCCGGCGGCAAAAAGGCCGGTGGAAGGATCGTAGGTGCAGCTCAGCAAGGAGCAGGATCTTTCGTCCCGGGCTTCGAAGCTCCCGCTGCCCCCGCAGTCGAAGAGATACGCCTGCCCGGAAGAATCCCTCAAGACGCCGGAAGTCGAATCGTAGGTCCCGACGAAGGAAAGGGAGGAGGACGTGTAATAGGCCGTCCCAAAGGACACAAGCGGCCTAGCGTAGCCCTTGGCGTGTTTCGCCTCGGACGCCAAGGCGGTGTCGAAGCCGAAGGTTTCGATATTGATCCCGTAATCATCGCGCAGGATAAGGAAAGGGTTGCTTCCCTTTCCATAGTCGACGTAGATAAGGTCCGAGGAACTCGGGACCCAAGAGACGTCCGTAACGGCGATGCGGTTGAAGTCGATGGCCCCGGCCAGGCGATAGAGGGTCGAATTCCCCCTCTGAAAGACGAGAGTCCCGTAAACCTTCACCTCGGAAGGGCCAAAGTACTTCTGGAAAGGGTTCGAGGTATCCCCTGGCGAAAGCCTCAAAGGAGAGGGCACGGCGAAGTCCCGGCTGACATAGGCCCCGGTCGAGCGGTCGACGTAGTAGTAGGACTTATCGAGAACCGATACCTGGGCCGAGCGATCGCTCACGTCATAGCCAAGGCATACGAAGGAATCCTTATCCGCGATGAAGCTCGAGCCCGGCATCATCTTGATCGGCTGGGCGATTCGCACCGAAGAGGCGACGAAGAAGAGGTCGAAGAAGGAAGGAATCGGGAATATGAACTCCGAAGTGTCGATTTTCGTCTCGATGACCACTCTGATTTCGAAGACGAATTTCCTAACGGCGACCGCGACGTTGCGGAACTCCGCCTTGACCCGTTGGGAAAGGCATCGGGTGAGGACGGCATTATCCGCGGCGAGGCCGCTTTCCATCCCTTCGATCCGGACACCTTCCAAGACGACTTCGGAGTCATCTCCCGACGGGGCTTGGAGCTCGAAGAAGTAGTCTCCGCCGGCCGGACCGATGAAATTGATGACGAAATCGGAAATCCGGGCGGTAATGAACGTCCCGACATAGATATTGCAATAGGCGACAAGTTTTCCCCACGTCGTGCCGTCGTGGCGAACCACAGCCCGGCAAAGGAGATAAGGGAACGTGAAGGAATCGAAAGGGAAAGCCTTGGCAAGGGCCATCTCGGTGGTACCCGTTCCCCCTTTGTAGTTGAGGACGACGGCCATCGTTTGAAGGGTTCCCCCGTCGACATAGATGTTCCCCGTCCCCATCGAATCGACGATCGACCCGTAGCTTTCGAGCTTCCCGCTGCTTTCGATGAAAACATCGTGGCCGTTTAGATCGAGTTCGACGTAGGCCCCGGTTATGTTGCTTTGGACCGCGAAGCTGTCGCTTTGCCCGAAGTTGCTTCGCAAGATCAAGGTTCCCCGAATCGTGAGGTCGTCCAACAAGACGAGGCGGTACTGAAGGGGCTTCGAATCTTGATTCCGCACGGCGACGACCTGATTGCCGCTCGAGTTCTTGGAGCCGTCGGTCCCGTCGTTCAAAGCCATGTTCACGGTGACCCCAGCCTGTATCGCCAATTCGCCGCCGCTCGGGGCGGCAAGGAAAACCGTCTTGGTCTTGGCCGAATACCCCGGGTCGGAGCCGATGTCGTAGCCATCGCCCTTGCCGCTTACGTAAAAGGAATGGGAGCCGCCGGAGAGATTGGATATAGTCGTCCCGAGGCGGGAGGGGGAAGCGGAAAGGTAATCGTCCTTGACGATTTCGGCCGTCAGGGCTATGTCGCCCTCGAGAGGCTCGGAATAGTCGAAAGGTGTCCCGTCCTCCTTCCTTAGTCCGGTAAAGGTGTAGCCCGCTCCGAGAACCCCGCTCACGTAATCGCTTAGGAAGTCCGAAGAAAGAAGCGACCCGCTGGTCAAAGGTATCGCGTCGACCCGCCCGTCGAGATCGTCGTAAACGATGGTATCGCGGTAGGACGACTGGTAAAGCGCGGCCTCGCCCTGATAAATGTACACAAAGAACCAAGTCCTTTTGATGGTTTCAGTGACGTCGAGGCGGTATTGGCCGCTGCCGTCGCTTTTCGAGGCGTAATAGGAGCCAGTGCCTATGTCTTCCCCGCTCGTGAAGTTGAAATTGTAATTCCGTATTGTCGCGAAGAAACTGTTGTAGCTGGCTTCGTTGTCCGTCGAAAAGCTGACGACGGGCGTGGTTTCGAAAACCTCTTCCCGCTCCTGACTCATCTTGATTTCGTAACCGAGGCTCAGGGTGAGGCGCTCGTCGCTCCCGGCCGTCCCGCGAAGGGAACTCGACTCCGACTCGTCGACGGCATAGGGGAAAACGAAGGAAGCGCCTGCCGAGGCAAGGGCAAGACCGACCGTCGAAAGGGCTAGCCCGAGGCGGGCAAATGAAGTTCTTTTCTTCATTGGCTTTCCCTCATGAGCGAAAAGGTTATCGCATAGCGGGCCCCGGCGAGCTTTTCCGCGTCGAGGCTCGCGGGTTCGAGGCCAAAGGAAAAGACAACGGGGCTATTCGTTTCAAAAGAATGGACGGCATCGAGTTCGAGCAAGGTATAAAGCGAGCGGTCTATTCGGCTTTTCACCGGAAGGAGGAACGTCGTCGTTGCCCCTTGGGTCGAGAGGGTCCGTTCTCCTTCCAACTCGAAGCTGTAGACGCCGTACTCGGATAGGGAAACAGTCATCGCGGTGACGAAATTGGCATTCAAGGCATCGATCCCCTCCAAAAAGAAGGAAACCTTGAGCATGACATTGTCGTAGAAATCCAAGGACGAAAGCTTCGCCCGCTCGATCTTCCCGTCAACCTCGAAAGCCGGAGAGCCCGCAAAGGTGCCGGAAGAAGAGGAGGCGTAGACGAAGGAGGGGCCATCCGGCGTCCCTTCGTCGAAACTCAGACCGATGTCGGAAAAGCCGATCGTCGTGGCATAGGCGATGTCCCCAACCGTCGCCGAAAAAGGCCCGACTTCAGCGCTAGAGGGCCCGATAAGAAAGGTCGAAAAGCCGAGAGCAAGCGAGGAAAGAACCGCTAAGGCTAATAGAAACTCCCCCCCCCGCACGAAGCGAGAGGCTTTCTTTCTCCGAACGAGGGCTTGCCGTTTCATCGCCATGATTCTATCTCCGATGCCGCCGTCTTGCCATTCTTTACGAAAACCAGCCAGCCGGGCCCTCACTTTCTAAGGGCGTGCATCAGGATCCCGCCGGCCACCGCGACATTGAGGGAGTCGATGTTTCCCATCTCGATCTTGACCCGGCCGTCGCTACGGTCGCGGATGTATGAAGAAACGCCGTGGGACTCGCTTCCGAGGGCCAAGGCCAGCTTCTCCTTCCCGAGGTATTCCTCGGGCGGAAGGGAGGAACTAAGGTCGCTGGCCAAAAGGAAGTACCCGCCTTCCTTGAGCTTTCCCACCGCTTCCTCGGCCTTGAGGAAATGGAGGCGGAGCTGGAAGATGGCCCCCTGGGAGGCCATGAGGGCCTTGCTCGAATAAGGGGAAGCCGACGGCGGAAGAAGGACAATGTCGAGATAAAAGAAAGCCAGGGCCGTCCTGAGGATCGTCCCGAGGTTCCCAGGGTCGCCTACCCCGTCCAGGACGAGAACGCGGGGCGAAGAAAAGGGTTCTTCTTCCTTTTTCCGACAGAGGGCCAAGACCCCTTCGGGATGGACGAGGGAAGTGAGTTTCTTGTAAGCCCGCTCGGAGAGGCGGGTCGTCTTCGGGAAAGCGAAGCCGAAGTCCTCCGTCTAGAAGAGCTCGAGGGCCTCTCCGTGCCGGAGGGCTTCCTCGACGAGGTGCTTCCCCTCGGCGAGGAAGAAAGGACCCTTCCCGTCCTTTAGGGAGGAGAGTTCCTTGACCCGGGGGTTGGAGGGGCTTTCGATATAGGGGACTTCCGATGGTCTCATGCAAGGGGATTGTGGGCCAGTCCAAGGAAAAAGGGAACATCGGCTTTCGAGGTAGCATTTCAGTTCGGTTCAAATGGCAAAGCAAGACGCATACTATTTCTTCTTTTTGTACTTTCTCAAAGCCTTGTCCAGCGGCTCCCCCGCTATCCGCGCCCGATAAAGGATGAGGGCCACCGGAAGGCCGAGATCACCCTTCTTTTTGAGTTCCTTTGCCTTCTTTTCCCATTCCTTGGCCTTGGCCTTGTCTTTCGGAACTCCCACCCCGCTTCGGCAGAACTTGCTCATAAGAAGGCAGGACATCCCGAATCCCCGCTCGGCCCCGAGCTTTATCAATTCCATTACCTTTTTGTCGTCTTTCCTGACTCCGGTCCCCCGCATATAGAAATCGGCAAGAAGCTGGCAAGCCGGCCCGTGCCCCGCATCTACGGCTTTTTGCAGGTACATGGCCCCGATACTGGGGCAAGGAGGCGTTCCGATACCCGCGGCATGGAACGCCCCGGCGCCATAGGAGCCTTCCGCATCTCCTAGGCTCGAGGCCAGGTTGAAGAAGGTAAGCGCGGACCTCTCGTCAATCGGAAGGTACTCCCCGGTGCAATAGGCATAGGCGGCAAAGAGGGCGGCATCGGCATTGCCGGCAACCGCGGCATTCATGACGAGGATAATCCCCTGCTGCGGATCCTTCTCGAATCCCCATTCGCCTTTTAGGAGGGCGCGGCCAAGGGCAAACTGGGCCCTGGGGTATCCTAGATCAGCTCCGCGCTTCATGTAGGAAGCCGCGGCCTTATCGTCTTTTTCGACGAGCGTGGCACCGTTCTTGTAGGCAACGAAAAGGCGGTAAGTCGCCTCGCCGTTTCTTCTCTCGGCCGCTTCCTTGTAGTGCGCAAGGGCCCGTTCTTTGTCGCCATTGGTTTCATAGTAATAGCCCAGCGCGTAATGGCAGAAGGCGTCGCCCAGCTTTGCCCCGGCGGCCGCTATTTTCATTCCCTGCCGATAATCCTTTTGAGCCCTCTCGCCCCTCAAATGGATTTTGGCCAAGGCTCCGTAGGCCGGCGGATAATTCTTCCCTGCCAATTGGACAAGGAGGTCATATCCTCTTTTGGCTTCTTCTTCGCTCTTCCCGTCCTTCCGCAACTCTTCGGCCAGGCGGAAGCCGGCCTCGGGATAGCCGGCCGAGGAGGCCCGTTCAATGATGGTGAATCCCTGCGCATATTCGTTGGAGTTTGAGCTTTTAAGGCAATCCGAGGCCATGCGGACGATCGCCTCCCCGTCCGTCAGGAACTCGTGGTCCGAATGCCGATGCAAAAGATCCATCTTCGAAGCATGAAAGGAAGCGAGATTCCTTTCGCCAAGGATCTTGGCGAGCTTGGCCTCCCTTTCTTCCATCTCGGAAGGAAGGAAACTTTCGTGGCAGAAGGTGCATTGAAGGGCCTCACTATCCTCGACGAGCTCTTTTCCGCAATGGGGGCAATGGCAGTTCATGGGGCTGTCTTTTTTTATTGTAACATTTGTCCATGCGGTATCGGCTATGAAAAAAGAGGGAGCGCCCCCTCTGGGATCCAATGCCGCCTACTTCCTCAACCCGTACATCAGGATCCCGCCGGCCACTGCGACATTGAGGGAGTCGATGTTTCCCATCTCGATCTTGACCCGGCCGTCGCTATGGTCGCGGATGTAGGGAGAAATGCCATGGGACTCGCTTCCGAGGACTAGGGCCAGTTTCTCCTTCCCGAGGTACTCCTCGGGCGGAAGGGAAGATTGAAGGTCGCTAGCCAAAAGGAAATAGCCGCTTTCCTTGAGGCTTCTCACCGCTTCCTCCGCCTTCAGGAAATGGAGGCGAAGCTGGAAGATGGCCCCTTGGGAGGCCATGAGGGCCTTGCTCGAATAAGGGGAAGCCGACGGGGGAAGAAGCACGATATCTAGATAAGAGAAAGCCAATGCCGTCCTGAGAATCGTCCCGAGGTTCCCCGGGTCGCCTACCCCGTCGAGGAGGAGAACGCGAGGCGAGGAGAAAGGCTCCTCTTCCTTCTTCCGGCATAGGGCCAAGACCCCTTCGGGGTGGACGAGGGAAGTGACTTTCTTGTAAGCCCGCTCGGAGAGGCGGGTCGTCTTTGGGAAAGAGAAGCCGAAATCGTCGGTCTCGAAGAGCTCGAGGACCTCTCCGTGCCGGAGAGCTTCCTCGACGAGGTGCCTCCCCTCGGCGAGGAAGAAAGGACCCTTCCCGTCCTTTA
>CASFWS010000059.1 GCA_949298295.1 uncultured Bacillota bacterium
GTCAGGAGATAGCCGTCGTTCTTGGCATCGAGCGCAGCCGGGAAAATATCGTAAATGTAAATGATTCCGCCAGCCGTGAGGACGACGATGCCAAAGAGTTTCCACCATTGCCAAGAGGGATCGCTTCCGGCAACCCCGTCGGCATAGGCTATGAGGGCGACGAGAGCGACGACCTCGACAAGGAAAAGGACAAGCGGCATGTAAATATAGGCTCGCGGCGAGCTTTTCTCGCTCGTTGGATAGATCTTCGTTTCCCCGAGGAAGCCGTCGTAGTTACGAACCGTCCCCTTCATCTTGCCGTCTTTTTCGGCAAAGCCGAGCCAAAGGACGATCCAGCTATAGACCTTGTAATGGCCGATGAGGGCTCCGAGCAAATGGCCGAGCTCCAAGAGGATGGCATTAAAGACGATCCCAGCGACGATGGCGATGGCCAAGAACGCAAAATAGTTGAGCGGGGCCGAGCTCTGGTATTGGTCGATGATGGGGCGGATGGCGAAAAGACCGACGAGGACGGCCACGACGATGAGAATCGCGTAGACCAGATAGCCCATCAATTCGCTTTTCTTCATAAAGCAAAACCTCCTTTTGAGAAACGCCGGGCCCGGCGTCCCTCGGCGCTAGTGACTGGCTTGGCCAATCACACGTGTTCCTACGCAAGCCGCTACCGCCGAAGCAAAGGGGTCATTCTCTATTGGTATGTCTGCCCTGAGGGCATGCCCATTATAAAGCAAACGCCCTCGGCTACTAGGGTTTAGTGCTTCCTTTCTTCGGCCGTCGCCTCGACGATGGCTGGAAAAAGCCTTTCCTTTGCCACGTTTAGGTAACGGTTCATGAGGCGATCGAAACGAAGGGGAGTAACTTCCTGGTTGTGGAAGAGGTAGCTGTATTCATCGGCAATCATCCGGGCAAAGCGGCGGCAAGCCACCCGAGCCCCCTCTTTGCTGAGGCTCCCGAGGGGATGCTTGGAATAGTAACCGAAATAGCTCGTCATCACCTTGGAAAAGAAGAAATCGTCGGGGAGTTCGCTCGCCGCCGAATTATAGGCAGCCCTTAGAAACGCGAAGTTGTCCTTGGCGTAAGCCTGGATGGCCTTGAGGTTCGCTTCCGGCTCGGCCGTCTCGGCAAAGCCGGGAACCTGCTCGCCCAAGAAGACGGAATTCAAAAGGTCGTAAATGTCCTGGTAATGATAATAAAACGTCTGGCGGTGGCTCCCGCAATATTCGCAAAGGGCCCGGACGGTGATGTCCCTCAAAGGGGAGGAAAGCATCATTTCCCGGAGGGCCTTCTTGAACTTGGCCTCGGTAATCATCGCCTTACCTCAACTTTCCGTAGCAAACAGCAATTCTCGCCGCCAGCCTCGCGTTGTTCTTAACCAGAGCCATGTTCGTTTCCAGGGACTCCCCGCCGGTCAGTTCTGCAATTCTCGAAAGCAAGAAAGGTGTCAAGGATTTGCCGGTGATTTTTTGTTCCTCGGCTTCTTGTACGGCTTCCTCGATGGCTTTTTCGACGTAATCGTTTGGAAGGGCCATTTCGGCAGGGCAGGGGTTGCTCACGAGAATGCCGCCGGTAAGGCCAAGTTCCCTCCTTGCCTTAAGTATGGCGGCCGCTTGGGCCGGGTCATCGAAAACGGCATCGACCGGAAGGCCGGAAGAGCGCGAATAGAAGGAGGCGAAGGTATCGCTTCGGTAGGAAAGGACACTCACGCCTTGCGTTTCGAGGACCTCGATCGTTTTCGGAAGATCGAGAATAGCCTTCGCGCCGGAGCAGACAACCATCGTCGGCTCGCTTCCGAGTTCGTAAAGGTCGCGGGAAACGTCCCACGACCGCTCGGCCCCGCGGTGAACGCCGCCGATGCCGCCGGTCGCGAAGATGTCGATTCCGGCCATGGCGGCGCAAAGGATCGTCGCCGATACCGTCGTCGCTCCCCATTCCCTTCGGGCCATCGTGACCGGAAGGTCGCGCTTGGACACTTTCCGAATGCCTTTCCGGGTCGAGAAGGCCTCGATTTCCTCTTCGCTCATCCCGATGACGATTTCCCCGTCGATGATTCCGATCGTCGCTGACACGGCGCCCTCTTCGCGAACGATTGCCTCAAGGGCCAAGGCCGTCTCTTTGTTCTCGGGATAAGGCATCCCGTGGGAAATGATGGTGCTTTCCAAGGCGACGATTGCCCGGCCTTCGGACTTAGCCTTCCTTACTTCGTCGGAGTAGCGCATTTCTCTTTGTCCTCTTTCTTACTTAGTTTAGCAATGAGAATGACCGAGACGAAGTAAACGACCAGGGAAATCGCCAAAATGGCGGCCATGAGGCCAACGACCGCCCAAGATCCGTAGGGGTTGTTCCCGATGGCTCCGAAATCCAGGTTGAAAAGCTCAAGCCCGTTCGGGTAAAGGACGAAGCGGTCGAGCATGATGGCTCCGACCACGCCTACCACGATGAGAAGGAACACAGCCGTTCGATAGCGGTCGAAAGGCAAGCACGTCCGGAACAACGTGAAGAGGGAGATGAGCGTGAAGCAGACGGTCGCCATGGTGAGGATCAGCGGTTCGTTCCAAAGGCCCGGAATCGTATAGCCGAAAAGATAGGAAAGGCCGACCGAGAGAATGGCTACCCCGCCGGCCGGGATGGCTTTGGAAAGAATGTTCCAGAAAACGGTTCCCTTCAGTTGCTCGTTCGAAGGCTGCAAAGCCAAGAGGAAGCCTCCGATCCCAATGGAGAAGAATTCCCAGAGGGTCAAATTGCTAGTCTCGAAGGGGTAAGAAGCGCCGACCGCCCAATCGGCAATTAGGAAAACGATCGAAAGCACGATCGCGAAGACCGTCTTGGCCAAGAAAAGAGAGGCGGTCCGCTGGATGTTGTTGATGACCCGCCGGCCCTCCTTCACAACGTCCGGAAGCTTGCTGAAGTCGTTTTCGAGGCTGACGATATGGGCCGCGTTCCTTGCCGCCGCCGAGCCGGAAGCCATCGCAATCGAGCAATCGGCTTTCTTCAGGGCGATGATGTCGTTAACCCCGTCTCCGGTCATAGCTACCTTGTGGCCTTCCTTTTGGAGGGCTTGGACGATCAAGGCTTTCTGCTCGGGCGACACCCGCCCGAAGACGACCTTGTCATCGATGAGCCCCGGAATCTGTTCGTCCTTTACTCCTTCCATCGAGACAAAGCGATCGGCCCCAACGACCCCGCATTCGGAAGCGATGTGGCTGACCGTCAAGGGATTGTCCCCGGAAATGATCCGGACCGAAACGCCCGAGTTTTGGAACCACTCGATGTTCTTTTTGGCATCGCTTTTGATGTTGTCGGTAAGGGAAATCTGGCAAATCATGCTCGATTTGTTGGGGATTTTTCCTTCGTAGATTTTGTCCTTGCTATAAAAGAGCCCCAAAACGCGATAGCCGGACTTCATGAGCCTTTTGGCGTCCATCGCGGCAATGGAAGGAACTTTCCCACCAATGAACTCGCTGGCCCCAAGGATGAAAGTTCCCTTCCCCACGATGGTAACCGCCGAATATTTGTTGGCGCTATCGAAGGGCAAGGCGAATTCGTGGGGGAGGAGGGTTCCCTTTTCGGCGAAGCGGGAAATGGCTTCCGCCGTCGCGTTGCTGTCCCCGGTCGCTTCCACGAGGCTCCGAAGGATGTCTTTGATTTCGCCGTCGGTAAAGTCCCCGTAGTGGTAAACGTCCTGGACGGCCAACCGTCCATCGGTAAGGGTTCCGGTCTTGTCGAAGCAGAGAACGTCAACCCGAGCCAGCATCTCGATGCAATACAGTTCTTGGACGTTCATTTTCTTCCGCGATAGGTTGTAAACCCCGATGGCCAGCGTCGCCGAAGTGAGGACGTAAAGCCCAGCCGGAATCATAGCGACCAAAGACCCCGAAAGGGACTTGATAAACTCTTGGTAAGCAGGTAGATTCTCGAACCATCCGTTTTGGCCAAGCTCGGTCGCGAACATGGCAATGCCCATAAGGATGGCAATGATGCCGGTCGTCCAGAAAATGACAAGACACGTCCGCTTGATTTCGCTCTTGGGCCTCGTGAAAAGGCGGGCTTGGCTTTGAAGGGTTTCCGCGTAATTGGCCGCGCCCACTTTCTCGACCCGGACGTAAGCCTTCCCGGCCCGGACGAAAGAGCCGCTGTACACGTGGCTTTCCTCGTCTTTCCTCACGGCGTCGCTTTCCCCGGTCAGGAGCGATTCGTCGACATCGATATAGCCGCTTATGACCTTCGCGTCGCAGGGAATCTGGTCGCCAGCAGAAAGGACGAGGATGTCGCTAAGGACAATGTCGTCGACGGGAATGGTGACTTCCTTCCCGTTTCTCATGGCCTTGGATTGTTCTTCGGTCACGACCCGCAGCTTGTCGGTCAATAGGCGGACCCGGATGTCGGCGGCAAGGCCGATCAGAATGTTCAGGGCGAGCGGGGCAAGGAAGAAAAAGGAAGTGATGGGCAGACCGCCGATCATCATGAGACCGGCAATGACGAAGAAGACGATGTTGAAAAAGGTCAGGAAATTGTCAAAGACAATCCGCCAATAGGATTTCGTTACCTTTTTCTTGGTCTTGTTGGAGAGCCCTTCCTTCCGCCGAGACGCCACTTCCTCGTCTTTTAAGCCCGACATGAAATCGGCTTCGATGGGCTGGGCTTCCTCGATTTTCCTCAGGAGGTTTTCTCCGCGGCGGGAAAGGAATTGTTTCATTGCTCGCTCCTAATGGCTTTGGCAGGGTCTTTCTTTGCGGCCAGGCGGGAAGGCACGAAGCCGGCAAGAAGGGCCAAGACGATAGCGGAAGCGACGAGAGCTAGGGCGATCCACGGCGAGAGAACTGCCATGTCCGGCAAAGATATGACCGAGGAGAAAAGGCTCCTTACGATGGCGTTGAGGGGGATGCTCAATAAATAGGCGAGCAAAACCCCCAAAAGGCCAGCGATGCCCCCGACGAGAAAGCACTCCGTTTCAAAGAGGGTCGACACGTCTCGCTTTCGGGCCCCACAGGCTCTAAGTATGCCGATTTCCCTTGTCCTTTCAAGGACGGAGACGTAAGTGATGACCGCCATCATGAGCGAGGAGACGACAAGCGAAATAGAGGCGAATATCACCAAGACGACCGAGATGATTGTAACGAGGCTCGCAAGGCTTTCGGTGAAGTCGCCCATCGCGTCGATGAACGTCACCTGCTCGCTCGCGGGCCGTCCCTCGTTATAGGCCTCGAGATAACTCGTAAGCTCGCCCTTGTTCACGAGGGAGGACGGAAAGATGAGAATCGAGGTAACGAGGGAATAAGCCTCGGAATAGGCAATGACGTCCATTGCGTCGATTGCCTCGGCGTCCGGGGTGAAGAAGGACGAAGAAAGGAACGTTCTAAGGAGCGCCGGGAGGTTGGTAACGTCCCCGGCAAGGATCGGATCGACGAGGGCGGCGACCTCGTCTTCCTGATAATCGGTCCCGACCCTTCGGGAGTAGGCAAGCATCCCATAGGGGGTCAGGAGGTCGGGATTTTGAATGCTCGAGCCGGAAATGTAGCTCTCGTAGGTAAAGAAGCTCCGGTAGGCGAGAAGGTCGCTTAGCTTATCGACGACGCTCGAGAGACTCGAAGCCGTCATCCCGGACGCGAAGTCGCCAAGGGTGTCGAAAAAGGATTGAAGGGCTTCCAAGCCGTCTTCCCCGTCGTAGTTCCTTTCCGGAACGTACCAATAGCTTCCCTGCCGCTCCCTCATGTCGGCTATGGCTTCGTTGTCTTCTTCGAGGAACATGTCTTCGAGGCTCGGAAGGTAGCCGATGGAAGAGGGCATCGTCGTGATGAGGCTGTTCCGGCTGGGCCGAACGACTCCAACGATGCGGAGCTCGATCGGGTTATGGCTATCGTCGAAGTAAAACTCTTTGTAGGACTCGCTGGTGTTTCCAGGGGCAACATAGGCCTCGAGCTCCTTGTCGACGACGCCGGAAGAAGTAACTTCGAAGCGACCATTTACGGCATCGTAGCCCACCTTCACGTCGTCATAGGCCCGGACGCTATAGGAGAGCTCCGGTTGGCTCCCATAGAAATCCTTCCGCAAATACGCCTTATAAACTTTCTTTTCGAAGAGATCGGCAAAGGAAACGGCGTCCCCGCCCTCTGCCGAGCTGTCCACAATTCCGAGGGATTGAAGGGTGGAATAATCGACTTGGTTGTAACGGTCGACGATGAGAACGAGATCGGTGGGCTTGCTCGGATAAGAGCCGTATATGAGGTCATATTGGCCCGAGGGGTCCTCGGCTGTCCCAAGGCCGTAAAGGGGATGGAAGACGCTTGTCGGAAGCGAGGAAGCCGAGGTGACCATCGACGTGATGGAGCCGACCGCGGCACTCGAGGCCTGGTCAAGGACGAAGAACGAAGCGTTCGGGTCATTCGGATCGACGGTCGAGGAGGTAATGATGTTGAAGTTCATGTTCTCCCGCTGAACGATGACGTCG
>CASFWS010000060.1 GCA_949298295.1 uncultured Bacillota bacterium
CGTCGAAGAAGAGGGCCCCGCTGTTCTCGTAGGAGGCAACCTGCTTCACCGCCGACGTCGAAGAATAGACGACATTTCCTTCCCGGGTGCCGGTCGGGTCGTAGCCCTCCGGAAGCGAGGTATCGGTCGACACCTCGAGGACTTCCTTGTATGAATAGCCCTTGAGATCGACCGTTGCCTTCCGCGCCTTGAGGAAGGTTTCCCGTGGGGTCAGCTCCTCGCTGGACGAAGAGGAGACAGTTGCGGTCGGGATGGAGCTCGAGGTTTGTTCGCCCGAAGACTCGGGGGACGAGGAAGAGGCTTCCCCGCCGCAAGCGGCAAGGAGGAGGGCCAAGGAGGCCAGTAGATAAAGCGGTTTTTTCATGGTGGTTGTTCCTTTCTTAACCTTATTCGGCGACGAATTGCTTGATGTCCTTGCCCTTGGCGATAAGCCCCTGGAGGGCGGAAGCGACTTCTTCCGGGTGCTTGCAGCCTTCGATCCGGAGGCCGCCCCGGCCGACGAGGTTGACCCGCACATCGCCGAAATTGAAGATCTTGCCCTTGAAGGACTGCTCGATGTCGACGGCCAGGACTTGGGTCATCGTCTGGGTCCGCCGCTTCTTGGAGAGGAGGCCCCCTTCGTAGACGTAGCGGTCCCTATAGACGTAATGCCGGTAGGTCCGGTTGGATAGGAACATGCAGATAAGGGCGATGAGAGGGATGACGAGCCAGAACGTGATGACGAGGAGGAAAGGGAGCAACAGGCCGTAATGGCCGACGAAGCTCCGCTTGGCGACGACGATCGGGGCGTCGGATTCGGACGAGGTGACCGCCGGGGGATTCGCGGCCTCGCCGTCGCTAGCTCCGCCGAGCTTGGCCCCGCATTTCTCACAATAAGCTGCCCCGTCGTCGGTCGGGGCTCCGCACTTTGGACAAAAACGCATTTGGTTTACCTCTTTTCGCCTTACATTCTCGGTAGACTTGGGGAGGCAAAATAGGCCCTTTTGGTTCCTATTCGGGATCGGGTACAAGGAGATGGACGTCGACATCGAGGACCTTGGCCATCTTGTAGAGGGTCCGTAGGTCGTAAACCCCGTTGTGGAGCATCTTCCGAAGCGATCTCTCCTCGACTCCGAGAAGCGACGCGAAGCGGGCTTGGGTAAAACCCCGTGCCTTGATGAAGCGCCGGATTTTTTCCCCGTTTTCCGGGAAAGGCATCGCGGTGTCCTCCTTTGCAAGGCAAGGCCAAGGCTCCGGAGGGACGATGCGCCCATAATTATACAGCAACAGTCACGAGGACTTCCGATAGAAGAAGGAAGTTCCCGCGCCGGCCGCGACGTAGAGGGAGGAATAGACTTCCTCTTGGCCCTTTACGAAGCGGATGAGGCCGAAGACGACGGGCGAATAACTCTTGAAGGATGGGAAATAATCGTATGAGAAGCCGTTCCCGACGAGGAAGAGGAGGCTCAGGAAGAAGGCAAAGCCGAGGAGGCCGGCATCGTAGTTGATCCCATTCGTCGAAATGGCGACGCCACCGACGATGGGGACGACGCACGCCATCGCCCGGAGGAAGCCGTAGAGGTGGCCGAGCCAGGTCTTTTCCACCTCGTAGCTGATGCGGTTGCCGATGACGGTCGGGACGAGACGCCGCAAAAGGAAAGGGCTATCGATGCGGACGTCGTCCCCGGCCTTGGGCGAAAAAATAACGAGGGCCAGGAGGGCCAGGGGCTGGATATAGCAAGGGATCAGCCAGCAGAGGTTCGCCGGATTATTGAGTTTGAGAGCTGAGGAAAAGAGGATGAGCAGGACTAAGTAGGCGATGGCGACCACAATCTTCCAAACGTAGTGGCGTTCCGAAACCCGGTAATGGACGACGCTTCCTCGTAAGAAAGAGGCGAGATCGGGCCGGGGATCGCTCTTTTCCTTGGCGGGAGTCTCCGTCTCCTTCCCGACGACGAGGCCGTAGAGGGCATCGAGCTTCTTGTTCGCCTCGTCGAGCTTTCCCTCGATCGCGAGGATCTTGATGTCCTTCAGGCGGTTGATCTCGAGGAGGAGCTCGTTGCTCTTCTTCTCGAAGTCCGCGCCCTGCTCCTTGATGGCTTCCCCGAGGGAGGCGATCTCCGCCTGCTTTTCCTTGCTGAGGTATAGGCTCCTCGACAGTTCGTCCTGGAGGGCCTCCTTCTCCTCAAGGAGGCGGGCGTATTCCTTCCCGCCGGCCCCGATGAGGGAGGGATAGTAAGCCGGGTCATAGGGCGGAAGGGGCCTATTCTCCTTCTTGGCAACCGGGAAGACGATGGCATAAAGAAGCGCCATGTAGGAGCCGACCTTTACTTCCCCGATGGAGGCCTCTTTCTGATGCTTGTGGCGGTTCAGCTTCTTCGAGCGGTCGAGAAAGGAATCGATATCCTTCTTCCCAATCCCCCACTCCGTTTCCAAGTAGGAGCGGTTCTCGCCTTTCCTTAGGGCCGTCCCGATGGTGAAATCGAGTTTTTCCTCGCTCCCGCGCTTCCGGAGGAGGTTCTTGAAGAAGCCTTCCGCAAGCTCGAGATAGGCATCGAAAAAGGAAGGCGAAGCCGCGCGCAGGTCGGTAAGGAGGGTCAAGTACCGGGCACGGAGTCCTTCCTCGGTTTCAAAATAAGCTCGAAGCGGGTCGTTCATGCGGTAACGTTACCACCTGGCGGCCCGTTCCTCTACTTTTCAATCTCCGGGAGCGTGCCCTCGAAGGTCGGATAGTCTCCCTCCGTATAGCTGACCTCGGAGGTCGAGACCTGCCAGTTGGCCCGGAGACCTCCGGCGTAAAGGGAATCGTCGACGGTGCTCTTCGAAGAGACGATGATCCCGTTTTCGATCGTCATCTCGTTTTCGTGGGTAATGACCTCCGAGGGGATGTCGGTTCCTTCCTCGTATTCGGTCAACGAGTAGGAAAAGGGGTAGGTGCCGTCTCCTTCCACCCTCGGGAGGTCGAGGGTATAGCCAATGTCCGGGAGATCGTAGATCGAAAGGAGGAAAAGGAGGTTGGCGATTTGGGAAGTCGCGAAATCGATGGCGAGGTTCGCCTCAATCGTCTCTTCGGCGAAAGCCACTTCTTCCACGACCCGCGATCCATCCTCGTAGACGGTGACCCGGTGTACGCTTTCCCCCTCGACGAAGGTCGTCGTGACGTAAGGTTCGGGATCGGAAAGCTCGTAGGAAACTTCCCCGGTTCGCTCGCTGATATAGCCTTCGTAACGGGTCGTCGTGAACTCGTCGGACGAGGTGATGGTAATCGGATCGGCATCGGTAAGATAGCCAAGCGTCATCGTAACGGACCCGGAAACCTCATAAGGGTGGCCCCGGTACCTCTCGAGGGAGGCGATAAAGGCGTTTACCTCGGCCTCGACGCTCTCCTCTTCGCTTGAGGAAGAGGAACCTTCCGAAGGAGAGGATTCCGGCTCGGAAGGGGAAGAACCCTCTTCGCTTGAGGATGGGAGAGATATAGAAGGCGAGCTGGCTCCGCTTTCAAGGGAAGAAGAGCCAGCCCCCAGATCGCCCGTGCAGCCGGACAGAAGGAGGGGCAAGGCAAGGAAACAAAACGTTGCTTTGTTCATATTTACCCTCGCGGAATCGGAGTGAAGTCGTAGTAATTGCCGTTCGTCTTCGTAAGGGTCAGAGAATCGAAGGCCGGGCTGATTTCCCCTTCATAGAAGTCCCAGTAAACGGCTCCCCCGCCATTGAGGTCGTCGCTCCAGTTGTCGATGGCAAGGTTTCGGCCTTCGACCGACCAATCGAAGGTGAATTCGTAGTCCCGGGTCGGGGACCGCTCAAGCTGATGCCCGGTTCCGTCGGCCTCGAAAGTCATGTAGATGGTCTCCGTCTGGTAAACCAATTCGAAGGTGTTCCCGGTAAGGAACTCCTCGGGCGTCGTTTCGGAGACGGGGACGACAAGCACGCTTACCTCATCGGTAAGGTTAGTTCCCGCCACCCGGACCGTAATCGTCGCTTCGCCTGCCCCGACGGCCGTGACGGTGATTTCCCCGGCCTCAAGGTCGGCCGTGACGGTCAATACCTCTTCGTCACTCGAGGTGGCCTCAAAGGTCTGCTCGGCGGTCGAGGGATTGACCCAGACGTAAGTTGTGGCCTCGTCCCCGACAACCATCGTCTCCGGGATGTTCCACCCGAAGATTTCGATGCCAGTTGGATCGTCGAATTCGTTGATATGGATGGCTTTTTGCACCGTTTTTTCGGTCCACACCCCATCCGCGTCGCATCCGAAGTAACTCCAAGTCAAGGTGACGTCGCCATAGCCGACGACCTCGAAGTAGCCCCCGTCGAGGGCGACAACGGCCCCGTCGCTGGTGGCCGCCGGGGTCAACGACCATTCGTCGAGAGCGAGGGCCTTGCTCGGCTCATAGACCTTCGGAAGGGCAAAGACGAAGGAGGAATCCCGGGGGAAGGAGGAAGGATCGACCTCTTCCCGGCCGGCGTCGAGGACGGCGATTTCGCTTACGTTCTGAAGGAAATAGTCGTGGGGATCGACAGCTGTCCCCGGAAGGGCGGAACGCGTGCCGTATTCGATGCTCCCGCCGTCTTCGACAACCGTCATGTAGACATCGGTCGGGTCGCTGTTGCTAACGTCGGTCTGGGTGGTCCTCGTCAGGCATTCGAGGAGGCGCCCGGCATCGAAGTCGAGGGTGAACTCCATCTCGTAGACATAGGTGATCGTGTCGTCGAGGTCGCCGTCGATCTCATACTCGATCCGGGTGGCATAGGTCCCCACCGCTTCCTCGCCTTCCGTCAGCTCGAAGCTGTCGACCCCGGTCTGGGTCACGTAGGGGTCGGCCTCCCACGCGGCGATGGTCCCCGCTGTACGCGAGGCGTGCTGGTAGGTCACCGCTTGCGGGAGCTCGGACTTCAGGATGTAGTCGCCGCTATCGAGGCCCGGGTCGGGGCTATCGAGGACAA
The DNA here is from genome assembly GCA_949298295.1 of uncultured Bacillota bacterium. Lineage (GTDB taxonomy): Bacteria > Bacillota_I > Bacilli_A > RFN20 > CAG-826 > UBA4951. The sequence continues at coordinate 4,921 of CASFWS010000060.1, forward strand.
AGACCCGGGTTGCCGCGTCCTGGTAGACGCTTCCCCGGAAGGAGTCGTCGGCATAGTCGCTCACCTCGTAGTAGAGGTCGTAGGCCAGGGCCGTCTCTGTCAACGAATCGTAGATCAAGTCGCTGGCGAGGGCCTTCCGGCGGAGAAGGGTCGTTGAGGCGGTCTTTTCCTCACCCTCAAAGGACGTGACGGTCCCTTCGGCAGTCGCGCTCCCGTCCTCGTAGATGTCGAGAGTCTCTTCCTCGACGTAGGTGATCGAACTATCGGTCGTCGTCGTGTCGGCTTGCCGCCGCGTTTCCCGCGAGGCCGTCCCTTCTTCCGCGGCCGCCGAGGAAAGGAGGGCATAGGCTTCCTCGAAGGTGAGGGTTTCCGGAAGTTCCGGCTCCGGGGGAACGACGGGCTCCGAGGTACTGCCGCTATCTTCGGAATCGAGGATCGAAGAGGAAGATTCACTTGTCGAAGAAGACTCGCTGCCATCCTCGGAAGAAGAAGGAAGCGACGAGCTCCCGTCCCCTTGTATCAAAGAGGACCCGCTTTCCTCGGGGGAGGAAGAGAGCTGGGCATCCGTGCAGGCGACGAGGGGAAGGGCAAGAAGCAAGATAGGCAAGACGATAGGTTTTTTCATTGAATGCGTTCCTTTCGCTGCCTTCCATTATGAACGGACGAGGAAAACTTCAAGCATTAACCGCCAAAGGAACGGAAAGAAATCCGGAAAGAGGTTCTAGCCTCAATCGTCGTCGAAAAGGGAGGAAAGGAGGTTCCCGTTACCGACGTAGCGGCCGAGGGCATCGAACGTTTGCCCGTTCCGGTACGTTCCTTTGTAGCGGCCGAGGGCATCGAAGGCCTGCTCCTCGCCGCCCGTATCGTCGATCCGGCCTTTGACCCGGCCGAGGCTATCCGTCAAAAAGGGCATATCTGACCTCCTCTTTCCCATATTCTAGCGGATTTCTGCCTTAACGATTCGCCCCGTAGCAAGGATACGAAGCAAGCATGCCGGACGGGAAAGGAAAAGGCAGCCGCAATAAACGGCTGCCTTTCAGTTGTTAGGTCCTCAAAGGACGGTATAGGCGTCCCCGGCGTGGGCGGAGAGGTAGTTCGCGTAGGCGTTTCCGGATGCGCTCCAGAAGACGTCCTCGCCAATGCTCGAGAGGGAAGCATTGAGCTCGATCCGGGCGATACCGCTACCGGTCTCGCCGCTGATGCTCGCGAGGCCGAGGACTGCATTGATGGTCGAGAGGTAGGTGCGGCCGCCGACTTCGCTCGTCCCGATGGTGAGGCCGAGGTCGGTCAGGGCGTTGGACTGGAGGAGGGTCGGAAGGCCGATCGTGAGGTCATAGGTGCCGCTCGAGCCATCGTAGGCATAGCCCTTGAGGATTTCCTCGTAGACCATCGGCTCCCCGGTCGGATCGGTGTCGACCGAGCCGGTGATGAGGTTGTAGATGCTGTCGGTGAAGGAGAAGATTTCCTTGACGATGATGTACATCGGGTTG
>CASFWS010000061.1 GCA_949298295.1 uncultured Bacillota bacterium
CGATCTTCCTCTCAATCGCGGACGCGAGGGATTCGACGTGGGAGATGATCCCGACCGTCCGATGCCCGCCTTCGGCGATTTCCCGGATCGTCCTTACGACCGAATCGAGGTTCCGGGCATCGAGGTTCCCGAAGCCCTCGTCGATGAAAAGGCAGTCGATCTCGCTTCCGCCGGCCTCCGAGGCAATGACGTCGGAGAGGGAAAGGGCCAAGGCGAGGGCGGCTTGGAAGGCCTCCCCGCCGGAGAGGGTGGACACCGGGCGGACCCGGCCGGTGTTTTCGTCGACGACGTCGATGTCGAGGGCTTTCCCGGCCTCCTCCCAGAAGTTATGGGCCACAAGACGGAAGGCGCCGCCGCTCATCGCGGAGAAGCGAAGGGAGGCCCGGTCGACGATCCCCGAGAAGATCTGGGACTGGTAGAAGGTCTCGAAGTCGATCCGCAGCGTCCCGGCCATCGTCCCGCGGGCCGCCTCGGAAAGGGCGAGAGCCTCGGAGGCTTTCCGGATATCCTCGCTCGAGCGGTCGATGAGTTCCTTGATCTCGTCCTTCAAGCGGACGGCTTGCTCGAGCTTGGCTTTGAAGGCCAAAGCGGCATCGGACTTCGTGAGGGCATCGTGCTCGAGGTCCTTGCATGTCTCCTCCTCGGCGGCAAGGTCATGGACCGGAAGCTGGTGGTAACCTTTTTTCCGTTGGTCCTCCTCGAGCGAGCGGGCGGCATTGAGCGCGGCATAAAAAGCATCGACATCTTCCTTCGAGGCAGTGACTTCCGCGGCCGAGCGGGTGTGCAAAGCCTTCGCTTCCTCGACGTCAACGAAACCGTTGTCAGTGAGGCTCTGGCGATAGGCCTGTTCCGCCGCTTCGAGGTCGGCGATAGCCTTCTTGAAGTTCGCTTCCCCTTGCCCGATTTCGGCGGCAAGGGCCGCCTTCCCCCGCTCGGCGAGGGAGAGCTCCTTCCGGAGGGCCGAAGTTTCGCTTTCGATTTCCTTCCGCCGCTCGGCGATCTTCGCCTTGCGTTGTTCGAGTTCCTTGAGGTCGAGCCCCGACGTTTCCTCGCGGAGGGAGGAAAGGAGCGATTCGGCCGAAGCCTTTCCTTCCTGGGCCTTGGATAGGGCCAAGCGGAGGGCGGGGAGGGATTCCTCAAGGCGGACGGCTTCCTTTTCGGCGGCAGCCGCGGCTTTGAGTTCTCTTTCTTCCTTGGCGGCCATTTCCCGATGGAGGGCGAGGGCTTTCTCCGCCGCGCCCTTCTTTTGAAGGAGAAGCGCCTCTTCCTCGTTGAAGGTCGACTCGAGGCTCGCGAGCTCGGGCGCCCCGCCGAGCTCCTCCTTCGCCTTCGAAAGGAGAGCCGTTCCGAGATCTTCCCGGCGGGCAGCCAAGGCCTTGGCTTCGGAGGAGGCCTCGCCCAAAGCGATGCGGCCGTTTTCCTTTCGTTCCTCCGCCGCTTTCAAGGCGGCCTCGTCGATTCCCGAGGAAGCAAGAGCCGGCTGAGGATGGGACGAGGAGCCGCAGACGGGGCAAGGCTTTCCCTCCTCGAGGCGGCTTGCCAGGAGGCCAGCCTGCCCATCGAGATAGGCAAGGAAGGCGGCCCGATATTCCTCGTCGGCGGAAAGATAGGCGGCTCGGGCTTTCTCGTATGATACTTTGGCGCTTTCCTCGGCGCGGAGGGCCTCGCGGTATTGGCAATAGGCGGAGCGGAGGGACAGCAACTGCTTTTCCCGCGCCGCGATCCCCTCGAGTTCTTTCTCGGAAGAAGCCAAAAGAGAGGCGACCTTCGAATCGGCGTTTTGCTCGCGGAGGGCTTGGGCCTTCTTCCTTAGCTGCCCGATTTCCCCTTCGCGGGAAGAAAGGCGCTCGCTTGCTTCATGGAGACAGGAAGCGGCCCGGGCCGCCTCTTCTTCCTTCGCCGGAAGGGAGGCGAGCTTGGAGATGACGGCTACCGTCTTCTCTTCTTCGGCGACGAGGCGGTCGTTCTCCGCGGCGAGATCGACGGTCTTTTTGGACTTTTCGAGGGCTATTTGCAGGCGTTTTTCCGTCTCTTCCACCTTGGCCTTGCTTTCCTTGAGGGAACGTTCGGCCGCCTCGAGGTCCTTCCTCGCCTTGGCTTCCTGGCCATAGGAAAAGAGGACGAGCCCGGCCTTGTCGTAGCGTTCGTTGGCCTCTTTCCTCGCCTTCATCGTCGCCTCGGATGGCAAAAGGGCGTCGAGCTTGGCCTTGTTCTCGTCATAAGCCATGCGCTGAGCTTCCTCGAGGCGATGGGAGCCGAGGTCGGCCCGGGCCCTCTTGGCCGCCGCCTCGGCGGCCGCCTTGGCCTTAAGCAGCTCGTCGCGCTTGATCTGGCGGTCGGCGACGTCGCGGCTGAGCATCGGCCCCACTTCCTTCAGCTTGTCGTGGGGGCGGATGCTTCCTCCAGGCCCCTCCTCTCCCCGGATGGCCCGGAGGTGCTCGGGGTCGTCGGTCTCGTATTGGCCGCAGAGGATGTCGATCCGTTCCTCGGTGGCCTTCACTTTTTCGCTCAGTTCCTTGGCCTTGAGGCGGAGGTTCTCGGCGAAGCGGACGAGGAAGGAAGTCCCGAGGATGTCGCGGAGGAGGGACTGCCGCGCCTTCGTGTCGGCAGCGACGAGTTCCATGAACTTCCCTTGGGGGATCATCGTTGTCATGAGGAACTGGCTCTCGTCGAGGCCGATGAGTTCCTTGATCTTCCTTTCGACTTCCGCGGACTTGGTCAGGGCGGAAGGAAGCCCCTCTCCGGACAAAACGACGGACGAATTTTGCCTGACGAGGTCCTTTTTGCGCTTTCCGGGGACCATTTGCTGGGGTTTTCGCTCGATGAGGTATTCCTTTCCATGGACGCGGAAGGAAAGGGAAACGAAGGTCTCGTCTTCCTTGGAGGCGTAATGGCTCCGAAGTTCCTCGACGGTCCTTAATCCCCCGGAGGAAACCCCATAAAGGGCGTACATGATGGCATCGAAGATCGAGGTTTTCCCGGCCCCGGTTTCCCCGTCGATGAGGAAAAGGGAGCCTTCGAAGGCCGAGAAGTCGATCGTTTCCCTCCCCTTGTAGGAGAGGAAGGCTTGCATCGTAAGCTTCAGGGGCCGCATCCTCATTCCTCCCCCTGCGCTTTCGCGAGGGCTTCCTTGACGAGTTCCTTCTGGAACGGGGTGAGGGTATTGCTCGTGATGTCCTTGTAGAAGGAAGCGAAGAGCTCGGAGCGGTCAAGACGCGTCACGTCTTCGTATTTCCTTGCCCCGCCGGACGACTGGATGTAGGGGTATTCGAGGCCGGCGGCCAAGGGGTAACGGGCCCGAAGGCGGGCCATCGGCTCGTTTTGGTAAACGGTGTCCTCGAGGACGAAGAAAGCGTAGTCCTCGCGGTGGTCGTTTCCTTCAAGGAGCGCCTCGAGCTTCCCTTGGAGAACGACGACGTCATGGAGGGGGACAAAGGGTCTCTCTTCAATGGAAACGCCGTTTTCACTTACGTCAACGATCGTGAAGGTTTTCCGGTAATTCGCCTCCTGACGGTCGAACTTCAAAATGGCTCCCGGATAACGGATCTTCGAGCTGACGTTCATCGCCTTGTGGATGTGCCCGAGGGCCACGTAGTCAAAGGGAGCGAAAAGAGAAGGCGGGAGGACGTCGCTTCCCCCGATCGCGTGGTCTTCCCCGCTCATCGAGGGCTGGGTCTCGGTTCCCGAGCCGGTCAGCTTCCCGCTTTCCGGGAGAACGCTTTGATGGGCGAGGAGGACTTTCCTCCGCGGGGAGGAAAGGTCCATCTTCCCGACGATGCTCCCCACCGCTTCTTCCAAAGAACCGGCATCCAGCCCAAGGTCCTCGTTGGCCGAGCGCAGGCTCACGTAAGGAAGGAGGAAGAAGTCGACTCCGGCGACCGTTACCGGGGATAAAGAAGCGGAAAGGTCGGTCCCGATGTAGATGCCGTGCCGTTTGGCGAGCCCCGAAAGGTAAGAGAGCTTTTCGGGCGAATCGTGGTTACCGCTCACCAAAAGGACGGGAAGGCCATGGGTTTCGGCTTTCGAAAGGAAGGAGTCGAGAAGGGCCATCGAGGCGGACGAAGGGGCGCCACTATCGTAGATGTCCCCGGCTATCGCGATGGCGTCGAGCCCTTCTTCGAGAGCCAAGGACAAGGCTTCCTCGAGGGCGTGCGCGTGGTCGCTAGCCAAATCGAAATCCCTTAGCTTCTTCCCGAGATGGAGGTCGGAGAGATGGAGGAACCGCATGGAAGAATGATAAGCCCAATCGGGAGGGAATGTCCCCCTCCAGCCATAAGGAATTTCGCGCGGGGCATCAAAAAGGGCCAGATTCCCGAAGGATCCGGCCCTCCTTTGGTTCTTATCGCCCGATCAGATGCTCATCGCGGCGTCGTAGGCGCCCCAGATGACCGTCCGGAGGTTCCCGACCTCCTTGCAGTCCCCGACGAGATGGATCTTGTGTCCTCCCTTCGCGAGCGGGGTCGGGACGTAGCCGATGCAGGCGATGACCGAATCGGCCGCGACGGTTTCCCTGCTCCCGTCCTTATGGGCGATGACGATCTCCCCGTCGCCGATCTTCTCGAGGGTGCTCTCGAGGTAGACCGGCGTCTTGTGGAGGGCGAAGTACTCCCGAAGGTAGGAGGAATTGGCAAGGCAAACGCCCTTTTGCTTGATGAGGTCGTCGGTCATCTCGACGATGATCGGCTCTTTCCCCTCGAGGGCCAGCTCATAGGCGATCTCGCAGCCGGTAAGCCCGCCGCCGATGACGGCGACTTTCGTCCCGACTTTCTTCGCCCCGGTCAGGAACTCGATGGCCTCGACGGCCTTCTCGGCGCCTTCGCAGCGGAGGTTACGGGCTTTCGACCCGGTCGCCACGACGACGTCTTTCTCCTTGAGGGCGGATATATCCTTGACCTCGGTGTTCAGGTGGATTTCGATCCCGAGGTCCTTCATCTGGAGCTCGTACCATTTCTCGAGTTCCCTGAGCTTGCCTTTGTAGGAGCAGGAGGAAGCGGCGAGGAAGACACCGCCAAGGTGGTCACTCTTTTCGTAGATGACCGGGGTGTGGCCGCGCTGTTTGAGGACGCGGGCGGCTTCCATCCCGCCGATGCCGCCGCCGATGACGGCCACCCGCTTCGGGTGCTTCGTCGGCTCGATGTAATGGACTTTTGTCTGCATCGTCTCGGCGTTGACCGCGCATCTCGACATGTGGAGGGTATCGGAGAGGTCTTGGTCATTGGCGACGCCCTTGTAATGGGCGAAATTGAAGCATCCGGCATGGCAGCAAATGCAGGGCCTAATCTCCTCGGGATGGCCTTCGAGGATCTTGGTGACCCACTCCTCGTCGGCGAGGAACTGGCGGGCGACGCCCATCGCGTCGATCTTCCCCGCGGCGATGGCTTCGGCCGAGACGTAGGGATCCATCCTCCCGGCGGCGACGAGAGGCACGTGGACGTGGGGCTTCAGTTCCTCGACTTCCTTTAGGTTGGTGTTCTCGGGCATGTAAATCGGCGGATGCGACCAATACCAGGCGTCGTAGGTGCCGTTGTCGCAGTTGAGCATGTCGTAGCCGGCCTCCTCAAGGAGTTTGGCGGCCGCGATTCCTTCGACGAGGTCGCGCCCGACCTCGACATAGTCTTCGTCCGGAAGGGCCCCCTCCCGGAATCCCTTGGTCTTGCTGACCACCGAGTAGCGGAGGGAAACGGGGTAGTCCTCCCCGCAGGCGGCCTTGATGGCCTTGACGATCTCGATCGGGAAGCGGAGGCGGTTCTCGAGGCTTCCGCCGTACTCGTCGGTCCGCTGGTTGGTGTATTTCATCGCGAACTGGTCAAGGAGGTAGCCCTCGTGGACGGCATGGACCTCGATCCCGTCGACGTCGGCCTCCTTGCAGAGCTTGGACACCAAGGCAAAGGAATCGACGAAGTGCTGGATTTCCTTCTTGGTGAGGGGCCGGGCCGGGGTCTTGTCGCTCCAGCGGTTGGGGTTGGCCGAGGCCGAGGCCGTGAGGAAACTGACATCCATGAAGGGCTTGGCCAGGACGCGGAGGACCTTGTTTTGGTAGATGGTCTCCATCAGGTGGTTGACGGCCATCGAGCGGCCGAAGCCGGCCGTCAGTTGGATGAACATCTTCGAACCGTAGCGATGGATCTCGGCCATGAATTTCTTCAGGGTCTTGTACATCCCCTTGTTCGAATAGAGCCATTGCCCGCCTAGAGGGTTATAAAGCGGAGCGATACCAGGGAGGATGAGGCCGACGTTGTTTTTGGCCTTCCCGAGAAGGAAGTTGGCGGCTTCTTTGTCGAAATGGGGGCGTTCCATCCAACCGAAGATGGAGGTCCCGCCCATCGAGGTCATGACGATGCGGTTTTTGATTTCG
>CASFWS010000062.1 GCA_949298295.1 uncultured Bacillota bacterium
CGCTGAGGAGGGTGTTCAAGGCCCCGACGAAAGCGTTCTGGCTCCCCTCGGAGGCAGCATTGAAGATATAGGAAGAGGACATGTTGGCCAAAAGGCCGCCGACCTCGCCCCCATCGATGTTATCGAGGCTCGAAAGATCGGTCGAACCAAGAAGGCCGGCATACATGGCGACGTAGCTGAGACGCTCGTTCTCGGCATCGGCATAGGGCCGCTCGAGGAGATCGGTTTGGCTACCCCACCGCCCGGTGTAATAGAAGTCGGCCCCTTCTAACGAGAAGGAATCGCCTTCCCCGGTGGCGGATTCAAGGTTGAGGGGGATGGCCGGGTAAACGATTTGGCATGAGGAAGCGGCATCGAGGATCCCGTAGAGGGCCGTCCTTACCGTCTCGGCCTTGGCCGCGTCGGCGAAAAGCTCGGCAAAGGAGAGGCTCCCGAAGTCGATGCCGAGGTTTTGCCCTTCGGCAATCGAGTCGGCGAGAGCGACGAGGGAGGCGATTTCGCCCGTCGTCCCCTCGCCGTTCCAGAAGGCATTCCGCTCCTCGAAGGTCATGAAGCGGGAAGAGCCTTCCTCGGTGAGGGCCCGGGCAAGGATTTCCTCGATGCGGATGGAAGAGGCGCCGTCGGAGCCGTAGAAGCCCGAAGCCTCGAGGGACGAGGCCAAAAGATTCTCGAAAACGGTGTATTCCCCGAAGTCAGAAGAGGAAGAGCGTTCCTCGGCAAGCGAATCGAAGATCGCGCTCGCGGCGAGGTTCCGGAGAAGAATCTCGGCATCCGGGGTGCCGCTCAGGTTCTCGATCGAGAAATCGGTCTCGGCGCTCAAGGCGCTGGCCCGGCGGACGATGGCGGCTAGGCGCTCCATTTCCGCATCGTCGTAGGGCGCCGAAAGGAAGCCGTAGTCGATGTCCGCGCTTCCCCGCTCCCCGTAATAGTAATTGGCATTCTCGAGGCTCGCGCCATTAGGGAGAGAAACGTTGCTGACGGCCTCGCTTAGAACCGAGGCGAGGCCAGGATAGACGAGGCGGCTGTCGTTGGCAGCCACGAGGAAGGCGGCGAGGCTAGCTTCCCGCTCGTCGAGGAGGGCTTCCTCGGCCCCTTCCGGGAAGAGGCTTCCGACGTCGATGCTTCCAGAAAGCTCGAGCCCGGTCTCCTCAAGGGTGGAAAGGGCATCCATGAGGGCATCGATTTCCTCTTCCCAAGAAGCGAAGCGGGCTTCGTCTTCCATCCCGGGAACATCGATCCGGCCGATGACTTCATCGATCCGCTCGGACGTCAAGGCATCGCCCTCGTCCCCGTAGTAGCCGCTCGAGGACAAAGTATCGTCGACCATCTGGACGAAAGCCGGGTAGTATCCTTCTTCTCCGGCGGGCAAGGTATTGAAAACGTAGCTTCGGGCCGCTTCCCGAAGAAGGTTCTCGGCCGCCGGCGAATCGACGACGGAACGGATGGAAAGGTTCCCGAGGTCGTCGACGAGCGAGCCGTAGAGCATGACATAGCTGAGGGTTCGGGCCTCCTCTTTGTACTCGGCGGAGGAAGCCTCGAGGAGCCATTCGGAATTGACGGCATATCCTTCCCCGATGGAAGCGGCCCCCGTCTCGACGATGCTTGCCAAAGCCGGGCGGATGATCTTGGAATCGGCCGCCGCGACGAGAATGTTCTCGAGGCGGGCGCGCTGGAGGCTATAGCTGCTCCCCTCCGCGAAGAAGGACATCGGGTCGGAGGCGAGGCTATCGGTGGAAACCCCGCTCTCCTGAACGGCGGATACCGTCGCGACGATGGCCTCGTTCTCGATGTCCCAGGCTTCCACGATGGCTGCGAAGTCCTCATGGTCGCCGCGGACGGAAGTAACGTAGGACTCGGCCTCGCCTTCCTCAAAGAGACCGCTATCCTCGAGCAGGGTTCCGAGGATGCTTTCGTAAGCCGTCTTGGCGTTCCCGGTGGCAAGGGAATTGAAAAGCTGGCTCCCGGAAAGGGACTGGAGGAGCGGGCGGACGAGATACTCGGGAGAGACATCGTTGATGTCGATGGACACCGCGCCGTCCTCGCCGATGGCCTCGGCAATGCCGGTCGAGGGGTCGAGAACGGCATAGACGAGCTTGCTCATCGTCTCGGCCTCGCTTTCGAAGACGTTGCCGCTAACGGCGACGGTTTCTTGGTAAGAGGCGAGGGTCGGCTCATAGAAGGCATCCAGGTTGCTCAGGCCTTCGGCCGAAGGGAAGGTGGCGGCAATCTGCTCGGAAAGGAGGCTATAAAGCGAATAGTTGAGAACCCGCCCGAAGACGAGGAGCTCCGTCGCGTCGCGGAGGAGGAAGTCGAGGGGCTCGGGGCTCATTTCCTTGAGGCTCATCCCCCCGTCGAGGGCAATCGAATCGAGCCCGCCGAGGGAAAGGATGTCCCGGAGGATGAGGGCAAAGCGATGGGCTTCTTCCTTCCAGAGGTCTTGGCTCGCCTCGACGTCGGCGGCACTGCCGCCTTCGACGGCGGTCGAGCGGATGTCCAAGGCGAGGGCGGCAGCCCCGTCCCCGTCCGGCACCTTGAAGAAAGAGGCGGCTTCGCTTCCGGCAGGGAGGTTGTCTTCGATCATCTTCGCGACGATCCGGGGGAAGGAATAGGTATAGGTCCCGTCGTCCTCGCGGCTGACGAAGAGGTCGCTCGTCGCAAGGACGCTCACGATGTTCTCGACGGCACCCGGATCGCTATTGAAGACGTCGATGTTGCCGCCGTCGAGGAGGCCGGCGGCCCCGAGCTCGTCGACAGAAGCGACGAGGACGTCGAGGTTCTGCCCTTCCTTTTGCCAATCGGTGACATTGGCGAAGGAAAAGCCTTCCGCGAAGAAGGAAGCGAAGGCTTCGCTATCCTCTAGCAAGCCATCGAGGACCGGGCCGAAGCAATCGCGGAAGATGAGGCTCTCGTCGAACTTGGCAAAGGCCGCCTCGAAGGAAACCTCGGCAAAGGAGCCAAGGTCGATGTTCTCATCCAAGGCCGCATCGACGAGCCCTGAATCCATGACGTTGACAAGGGCCGCCACGAAATGCTCCATTTCGGCGGCCGTCGCCTCCGGGGCAAGGCCGGAAAGAGTCGCTGAAAGGTTCTCCGGCTCCTCGAGGCCGATGGTCGAGAAGACGAGGCCGATGAGGGAGACGATGTTGGCGTTGTTTTGGCCTCCGACGACCGGGTTGAGCATCGGGCTCGCGGCGACGGAGGAAAGAAGGTCGGCAAGCTCGCCGGAATGGTCGGCGATCGTCGAGATGGCGTTCTTGAGGGGTCCGCCGGTGAGGTTCTGCCCATTAAGGGAGGCAAGGTAGGCGAGGAGGTCCTGGGCATCGACGAGGGTCGTGAGGAGGTTGCTCAGCTGGCTCCCGATGTTCGGAACGGTGAAATCAAAGGTCAACTCGACCCCGAGGTCGGCGATCGGGGAATCCTCGCCCTCGAGGAAGCCTTCGAAGGCCCGGGGGATGATGGCCGTGGCAAGGCGCGAGGAGTCGAGGCCGGCGAGGCCGGCGACGAGGCCGTCGGCAAGTCCTTGGTCGACGCCGACGAAACTCTGGTCGGGGGCGAAATAGATGCCGGGCATCGCCTCGACGTGGAGGAGGAATTCGCGGCCGGCTTCGGTCGTCGCGAAGTCTCCGACGACGTCGAGAAGGGCGCTCCACTCGGGAAGGATGATCGAATGGTCGGCGGCCATGTCGTTAGCGATCTCGGAAAGGTCAACCGCCTTGTCCTCGCTCAGCTGGAGGGACTCGTTGAGGCTATTCTCGAGAATGGTGACGAGCTTCGGGGTGGCATTGAGAAGGAATTCGGTCCCGAGAAGGGGCGTGATGGCCTCGTCATCGCCCTCCCCGGCGGCCGCCTTCGCGTTCGCGGAAGTGCCAACGAGAGCCGCCTTGGCCTTCTCGAAGTTTCCGTCCTCGAGGATCGGGGCGAGGAAATCCTGGTAGGAGAAGGGCTTTTGCTCGCCATTCCAGTCCGGGATGGCATTGCAGACGGCAAGGTAAAGGTCGGGGTCGACGTTGACGAGATTGATGGTCGAAAGGAAGAAGTCGGCGAAGATCTCGCCCCATTTGATGTCCTTGTAGGCCTCCGGGATGAGGGTCGGTTTCCCCTCTTCCGGCGCGAAGTCGGAAAGGCTCACGGCCGGGAGGAAGTCGGCGACGGTAAGCTCCTCGGAAGCGACGTTCCCGCTTTCGTAATCCTTGTAGGCTTGAATGGTTAGGGCGCTTTCGATGAGGGCGTCGAAGATCTTGAGGTTCTCCCCGTCGAGGGAAGAGAAGACCGAGGCGACGACCGAGGCGTTTTCCTCGCTCAAGACGTTCCCGGCGACGACCGAGGAAGCGCCGAGCTCCCCGGTCTCGGGGTCGACAATCCCTTCGACGAGATTCGAGTCGAGGACCGTGTCGTAGATATCGGCCAGTTCCTCGAGGGTAAGCTCATAGTTGCCGGAGAAGTCAATGCCGGTCCCGACCTTGATGTAACTGGAGACGGGATCGATGTTCTCGAGGATCGAAAGGCCATAGGGCAATACGCCGGTCACCAGGCGACTCCCCGCAAGGCTCCGGAGGGCCTCCGGGGCAGCGGAAGTCGTCAAAAGGAGGGGCCATTTGATGTTGTTGAAGCCCTCTTCGGAGACGACCCCGGACTGGACGGCGATCGTGAAGACCTCGGCCAAAGAGGAAAGCTCGTTCAGGAAAGACATCTGGATTTTTTCCTGCTCGCCGAGGGAAACGCTCGTCGAGGTCAGGAACTCGACGAGCTTCACGTCGAGGCTTTTGCCCTCGCTATCCTTGTTCCAAGAGAAGAAAGCCTTGGCGAAGGCCGAATTGTCGTAGGCATCCACCACTCCGTCGATGGCTTGGTAGATCGAATTGTCGACGGTATGGAGGACGCTTTGGTCCTCTTCGTCGAGCTGGGCCTCGTTCCAAGCGGCGCTCAAGGAATTGGCCATGCTCGTGAGCGGGGCAAGGAACATGGCAAGGCAAAGGACGGAGACGAGGCAGTTGGTAAGGCCGCCGACGATCTTTCCTTTCCGGTAAGAAGCCTTCCGCTTGTCCTTGCTGATGAAGCGCTTGAAGGCGAGGTGCCATAGAAGGAAGACGAAGAAGGTCCCGAAAATGGCGATGAGAATGGCATCGACCATGATGAGGAAGAAAGAGACGAGACTTACGGCCAAAGAGAGGGCGTAGGCTGAAAGATCGGCCGGAGCCATGTTGACGTTCAGGGCTTTGCAGAGGTTTTCGATATAGCCGGAAACGACCGTGAAGGCCGTCGTGCCTTCGCTAGCGATGGTGACGTCCGTACCGTTAACGTTCAACGTAAAAGACGGCAATTCCCAGCTGCTTCCAAGGCCGAGCTGGCCAAGGTCGAAGGTTCCGACGGCATTGACGATCGGCTGGAGGGTCAGCATCGCCACCGCGGCCAGAAGGGCGAACATCACGAGTCGATAGGTCCCGTAGCGCCACCCTCGGAAGAGGCCGCGGAGGAAGCCTAAGAAAACGATGACCAAGGACCCGACAAAAAGGCCGAGGGTCACGTAATTGACAACGTTGACAATGGCGGAGGCATCGATGCTACCGCTGAGGAAAACCGGAACTGCAATCATGTTCATGATTGTAAGGCAGACAAAGGGGCGAAGCAATCGAGCAACCCGCCTCTTTCTCCTTGGAGAAGGGGAAATCGTTTATAATCCCGGGGATGAAAGAACCAGAAAGCGGCCGGCCAACCGGCCTCCATTTCACCCACCAACGCCGCTGCGAATGCGGGAAAACCATCGATGAAGCCCGGAATCTCTGCCCCCATTGCGGCCGGGTTTACGATGATCCATGGACCCGCCGCTTCGTACGCATTTGCCCCCTCGGGACGTGGCGCGAGCTTGCCCTTTTCCTCATCGGCCTTTTCGGTTTCCAGCTGATCGGCCTCCTTCTTTCGATCGTCGGCCAAGCCTGGGCCCAGGAAGTCCTCGTCGGGGCTGGACTCACCGGCGGTTCCCTCCAACAAGCCCTTCTCGATTACGCCAGCTCAGCGGCCTTTTCGAGCTTCGTCAACTACGGCGCTTATGTCGGTTTCTTCATCGCCGTAGCCATCGTCGTCTGGCCGGACCTCTCCTATATCGCCAAGCGGCAGTTTTCCAATTGGAGGAATTACCTCATCGGGGCCGGGCTTGGCTTTGCCCTCATCTTCGCCTCGATCCTTTGGAACCTCATCGTCCTCCTCGCCGGCGGAGGCACGAGCGACAATCAGGCCGGCGTGACCAATATCGTCACCTATTGGCCTTTCCTCGGCATCTTGATTACGGGCATCATAGGCCCGATTTGCGAAGAATTTGCCTATCGGGTTGGCCTCTTTAACCTTGGGATGCGGATT